>JAIPJD010000050.1 GCA_021734365.1 Mariprofundaceae bacterium
GCGCACTGCCATCAGTTGTAACGCTTTTGAGAGGGGTGGCTGGTGATGAAATCGTCCATTCCGGTCAATCTAGATGGCGTGAGGGGAATGGCAAACAGGATAGTAATAACTATCATGGGCCGATGATGACAAACCGTGATGATCACATCGCAGAGAGCAGGTCGCCGAAGCCCTCCCACATTACCCTGCCGCGATTGGATGCGCCGTTGCCCTCCATGCTGGATTTTCTCGACAACCATTTTCATCGGGTTGGGCGTGATATCTGGCTGGAGCGCCTGCATACAGGCAAAATATGCGATGAACAGGGCAGGGCAGTGGATGAATCAACGCCTTACCGTATCAACGCACGGCTGAGCTATTACCGTGAAGTGAAGGCCGAACCGCGCATTCCGTTTCAGGAACATGTTCTTTACGAGGATGATGAGATCCTGCTTGCCGATAAGCCGCACTTTCTGCCGGTTACGCCTACCGGAAAATCTGTAAACGAATGCCTGCTGCACCGGCTGGTGGTACGGACCGGTAACCAGAACCTGGTACCTGTGCACAGGCTGGATCGGGAGACGGCGGGGCTGGTGCTGTTCAGCAAACGACCGGAAACACGCAAGGCGTACTTCGCCCTGTTCGAGGGTCGACGCATTAACAAGCAGTACGAAGCCATCGCAACGCTGCCGAAGGATATGGATTGCAAGACGTGGTTGATCGAGAGCCGGATTGAGCCCAGTGGCGAGTGGATCTTATGCCACAATGTGGCGGGTGAAATTAATGCCCGCTCACGTATCGAGTTGCTGGAGACAAATGACGAGCGTGCGCGCTTTGCGCTCTTTCCGATCACCGGAAAAACGCATCAGCTGCGCCTGCACATGGGGCTGATCGGGGCACAGATTCTGCATGATAAATTCTATCCTGAGCTGCAGCCGGAGTCCGATGTGGCGGATTACACTCAACCCCTGCAATTGCTGGCCAAAATGCTTGCCTTCACCGACCCGGTATCAGGAATTAACCACCGGTTTGAGTCAGAGAACCGCCTGGCTTCATGGAAAAACAGATAACACGGTTGATTTGAGCGGAGGGGATTAGTACCTTCCACCTCCCTCAAATGCGGTTGTTGATAACTGGAGTAAAGTGATGAGCATCGAAGATAAAATTGCAGGATTCAGAACCCGTGCGGAAGATTTCGTCAACCGTATTGATGCGATGCGGAGGTCACTTTGACGTTGCTGTCAAAGAGGATGAGCTCACTGAACTTAATGCCCGAATAGAGGACCCTTCGCTCTGGGATGACCCGGAAGCGGCACAGAAAATCATGCAGGACAAGGCACGCCTTGAGCGGGTATTGAAAACCTTTCATGCTGCAGAAAGTGATCTTGATGATGCCTCTATACTGTTTGAAATGGGTATCGAAGAGGGGGATCAGGGGTCACAGCTTGAGGCGGCCGAATCGCTGAATCTGATTGAGCCGGAGATTGAGAGCCTTGAACTGGCCCAGATGCTGGGCGGTGAGACCGATGCGGAGTCCGCTTTCCTGGACATCAATGCAGGTTCCGGTGGTACAGAGGCGCAGGACTGGGCGGAGATGCTGCTGCGCATGTATCTGCGCTGGGCTGAGCGCAAAGGCTTTAAAACAGAGCTGATGGAGTGTACTGCCGGTGAAGAGGCGGGGATCAAGTCCGCCACGGTTTCAATCAAGGGTGAATATGCCTACGGCTTTCTGAAGGCGGAGATCGGTGTGCACCGGCTGGTACGTAAGTCGCCGTTTGATTCAGGCAACCGCCGCCACACCTCATTTGCATCCGTTTTCGCCTACCCTGACATTGAACGTGAGATCGACATTGATATCAACGAAGCGGATGTTCGCATCGATACCTACCGCGCATCGGGTGCAGGCGGCCAGCATGTGAACAAGACCGATTCGGCTGTACGTCTTACACATATCCCGACGAATATTGTGGTGCAGTGCCAGAATGACCGTTCACAGCATAAGAACAGGGCTGCGGCATGGAAGATGCTGCAGGCGCGTCTCTATGAGCGTGAACTGGAGATACGGAATGCTGAAAAGCAGGAGATGGAAGACGGTAAAACGGAGATTGGCTGGGGCCATCAGATCCGCTCCTATGTGCTGGATCAGTCACGTATCAAGGATCTGCGTACCGGTATGGAGACCGGTAATACACAGGCCTTCCTCGACGGTGAGATTGATGCATTTATCTCGGCTCAACTGATGGGCATCAAACGTGGCGAATCAGATGCATAGCCCTTCGTAACACTTTATTTTTCTTTATTTTTTTCGGGTTGACGCTACACTGCGCGCCTTTCGCTTGCAGCCTAAGCAAACTCAGGAGGTCTTGTATGATCACGCTCTATTCAGATGCACAGTGCCCGAATTCGCATCGAACCCGTATTGTACTTGCGGAAAAAGAGCTTCCGGTTGATACCGTAGAGCTGGAGCCGGAAGCGCTGCCTGCTGATTTTCTTCAGATTAACCCTTACGGTAAACTGCCAACCGTCATTGATCGTGACATTGTCTTTTTTGCTTCCTCGGTTGTGAATGAATATCTTGATGAACGCTATCCACACCCTCCGCTGAAGCCCGGCTCTCCTGCCGAGCGTGCTCAGATGCGGCTGGCCGTGTTGAATATCGAGGAGGAGCTCTATCCTCTCTACTTCAATCTGATCAAGGTGAAGAAGAAGACTGAGCCGATGAAGAAAATGAGGAGCTATCTTGATACCCTGGACAGCTATCTTGCCCGCCAGGAATATTTTGTCAGTGAGCAGTACACGCTTGCTGACATCACTCTGGCACCCATTCTGTGGCGGCTCTCTGCCAATGGTGTTGACACGGCCAGATGGAGCAATCTGGAGGCGTATATGGACCGTATTTTTGAGCGTCCGGCCTTTGAGCGCTCACTTTCCGAGTATGAGCAGATTCTGCAGGAGAGGTTCTAGGATTGATTGATTCGAACTGCTGCCTCCTGCACCAGTTCTTTGACGCAAAGATAAAAATGATGTTCGGCATCAGTGCCTCACCCTGCTGAGCAGCGCCTGTTGGCGTCCAATTCCACTTTCCTGTGGAATTGTGTCGGTTTTACCTTTGCTCACAAAATCAACCACATATGTGAATGATTTTGATAACCCCTCCATGGGTTATGACTCGCTATTTCTGATAGAAAATGATTAATAATCAAGCGGCCGGATGGCCGCTTTTTTTATGGCTGTTTTTTTAGCCTGGTTTCTGAATAACAGATATTACTGTTTGACGTTCACGGCCTGCAACTCTTTACTGCGTGTATGGACAGATCTCTGCACGGGAAAGTATTCCGGTTACGGTCATTGCCTGAAATCCTGTCTGCAGGCCCGGGGAATCGGAAAGGGGAAGCATGAAGCAATTCACCGCATGGGTTATTCGCTGGCCGAAGCTGACGATAGCTACAATCACATTTATCACGCTGCTTCTGACTTCACAGATGCAGCATATGAAAATTGACACTGATACGGAGTCATTCATTCCGCCGGGACATGAGGCGACGCTGAACAATGACCGGATGAAAGAGATATTCGGTACACCCGATCTGTTATGGATTGGCGTGATCCGTGAATCGGGCGGTATCTACCAGAGTGATACTCTCAGGCTGATCCAGTCACTGACCGAGCAGATACGTCTGGTCCCCGGGATTGTTGATCAGGATGTGGTTTCTCTTTCGACAGAGGATAATATTTACGGCACTGCCGATGGCATGGAAGTAGAGCCGTTCATGGAGCGTGTGCCTGTTGATCGTGCCGGGCTGAAAAAGCTGGAATTCGCACTGAAGGCATTCGATATTTATGATGGCTTTATTGTTGCCAGGGACGGGTCGGCCGCGGCTATCCTTGCTGAACTGGAGCCGCAGGAGCTTCTGCTTGGGCGGGGGTTGGATAAGTTTGCCGTCTACCGGTCAGTTAAAAGCCTGGTTGATGAAGCCTCTAAATCCGGAAGTGAGCAGTTTTATGTGGCAGGTGTTCCTGTAGCCGAGGCCACATTGGGACTTTATATTCAGGAAGATATGGGGGTGATGCTGCCGCTGGTTTTCCTGGTGTTGATGCTGCTGCTCTTTTTCACCTACAGATCCATTCGCGGCGTCGTGATTCCGATGCTGGTTGTGACGTTATCCACCGTTGCTGCTCTGGGTATTATGGCCGGCACAGGTGTACCGATGTATCCGACCGGCACCATGATTCCGGTTGTACTGATGGCAATCGGCGTGGCCGATGCCATCCATATTCTGGGTAAATATTATGAGCTCGTCCTGATCCGGCCTGACAGAGGCAGAGATGAGCTTGTAAGCGAGACCATGGCTGAGATGTGGCAGCCGGTCGTGCTGACATCACTGACAACAGCAGCCGGGTTTCTCTCGTTTCTGATGATGGGGATGGTACCGCTGGAGATGATGGGACTGTTTATTGCCATTGGCATTCTCTATGCGATGCTGGTTTCACTGACCCTGGTGCCGGCACTTCTCTGTCTGCTTCCGGTCAGGGCATCAAAAAAACTGATGCAGAGCACAAAGGAGTCAGGCCTGCAAAACGCGGGAGTGGTTGCACTCTCTCTGGCATTGGTCGGGCACTGGGTTTGCAGGAACCACGAGAAGACCCTGCTGCTGACCAGTGCCCTGATGTTTATTGCAGCGGCAGGCGCGTCACTGGTTTATGTGCAGGATGCCTATATAGCCAATTTCCAGCAGGACTCCGAGATTGTTAAGGCCGACCATGAGATAAACAGGCGTTTTGTCGGCTCCTATCAGCGCAATATTCTTCTGGATGCCAAATCGGCAGACGCCTTTTATGACCCGAAGCTGCTGGAGAGTGTATGGGCCTTTCAGCAGGGGATGGAGTCGGTTTCAGGTGTCGGCGGCAGTATCAGTATTGCTGACTTTATTCGCCGTATGCACCGGGTGATGAATGAAGAGAGGGAAGAGATGGCAAAAATTCCCGATTCCCCCGACCTGATTGCCCAGTATCTTCTGCTCTACTCATTCTCAGGGGCTCCGGATGACTTTGCCGAGGTGATTGATAGCGAATACCGTCAGGCCAATATCCGTATTTTCTGCACATCAGACAACTTTATTGATGGCACGCATGTGGAGGCGGAGATCAACAGGCTGGCACATCACTATTTTGATCCGATTGGTGTGCAGTGGAGCATTGCGGGCAATGCCCATGTCGGCCATGTTCAGACTGAAATGATCACTGATAACCTGCGTTACAATATCATGATGACCATATTCACGATTTTCCTTTTTGCATGGGCGATGATGCGTTCACTGGTTGCAGGGCTTTTTGTGATGGTGCCGGTACTGGCGGCTGTTATCCTGAATTTCGCCATTATGGGTGTGGCCGGTGTAACCATAGGCTGGGGCTCATCAATGTTTACATCGGTGGCGATATGTATCGGTGTTGATTATGCCATTCACCTGCTTTACAAGGTCAGGCATGAGTTTGAGCGATTGCGGGATATCAGAGAGGCGCTGCCGCTTTCACTGGCAACAACGGGCAAGACGATTTTCTTTAATGCTGTGGTTGTTGTGGCAGGTTTCATGGTGCTTCTGGCCAGCCAGATGCCGCCGAACCAGCAGATGGGGTTGCTGGTATCCGCTGCGATGCTCTCTTCATTCATCGCTACGCTTACCGTACTTCCGGCACTGATTATGACGGCACAACCGAAGTTTATTTTTAAGGTGGATTCCCGGGGAGAGAGCTTATGAATTTAGGAAAAATCGCGCTGATTATATTTACGCTCTCAATCCTGACAGGCATGGGCTCAGTGCTCTCCTACAGTGAGGAGCTCTCCGGGCTTGATATCATGAACCGGGTGGATGGTCGTGATGATGGCGATGATCTGATTCAGAAGATTCACCAGAAGCTGATCGATAAACGCGGCAATCTGCGTGAGCGTGAAATGGTGGCTTTTCGTAAGGACTACGGCAAAGACAGCAAGTCGATCTCCTATTTCCTCAGCCCTGCCAACATTCGTGATACCGCACTGCTGACCTGGGATTACGATGGTGTGGAACGTGATGATGATCAGTGGCTCTATCTGCCGGCACTGAAGAAGGTGCGCCGCATATCATCATCAGACCGCGGGGATTATTTCATGGGTACTGATTTTACCTTTGAAGATATCAAGCAGACACCGGAACTTGAAGATTATAACTGGACGCTGGCCGGCTCCGAGGTGGTTGATGGGCATGACTGCTGGATCGTTGACGGTGAGCCCAAAACCGATGCGTTGAAAAAGAATCTGGGTTACTCGAAAACACGGGGGCTGGTGCGTAAGGATATCAACATGACGATTCGCACCGACTACCGGGACCGGAAAGGGCAGGAGCTCAAGCATTTCAGAATCACGGAGCTGAAACAGATTGATGGCATCTGGACGGCGACAAAGATGGTGATGGAAAACATTCAGTCACAACATCGTACCGAAATGATATTCAGTGAGCAGAAATACAATACCGGCCTCTCTGACCGGACGTTTTCCGAGCGTATGCTGAAACGTGGCTATCGTGACTGACCGTGCAGCCCATGAATGTACCTTTTCCCCTGACTGAAATATAGGCAGCGGTCGATTTCCGGAAATCATAACCATGATGAATGGTTCAGACACACCGGCCCCCTCTGTGCAGGTGTGTAGTTGCATAAACAAACAGTTGCATAATACAACCATGTAGGGCAGGGTTCGCCGCACAGGAGTTAGAGATGAGTGAACCCATAAAGGATTTTCAGCTGGAACAGGCCATTGGCCTGAATGTAAACCGCACGGCATTTCTGATGACAGAGGAGATCGCCAGAAGGTTTTCCGGCAACGGTTACCAGTTATCCGCCCAGGATTTCGGCATTCTTTTTCGCCTGTTTAAGCAGGGCCCGATGACACAGGTTGAGATTGCAGCATTGATGATGCGTGACAAAACCACGATCACCCGGCGCATTGACGGGCTGGTAAAAAAGCAGTTTGTAGAGCGCAGCCCCGACCCCGATGACCGCCGCTGTTTTCGTATCGCATTAACAGCAGCAGGAGACCGGGCACTTGAAGTGATGATTCCTCTGGTGCGTGATTTCCAGCAGGAGGTTCTCAGCGATATCCCGGATGAAGAGAAGGCCATTACAATCAGAACGCTGAAAAAGATTTCAGACAGACTGATCAGTCTAAAATAAGGAAAAAGCCATGATAGAAAAAAGAGATTCAGGAAACAGAACGATGCTGCGGATTATGGCAGCAGTCGCAGTGCTGTTCGGCATTTTGACAATCAAATCAGGCGGACAGGTACTGTTTGGTGATGAAACGTATCGGGTGGCTGCAGGTCATTATGTGCCATTCGTGCTCTGGTTTAATTTTATGGCCGGCTTCGCCTACCTGATAGCCGGTGTCGGTATTGCCCTGAGCAAACAGTGGTCGGTCTGGCTCTCACTGCTTATTGCGGCCTCGACACTGCTGGTGTTTGCAGCACTTGGTCTGCATATCTATGCAGATGGTGCCTATGAAACCCGAACTGTTGCAGCGATGACACTGCGTTCAACGGTATGGGTCGTGATATTCGCACTCTCCTGCAGGCAACTGTCAGGGTGTTCAAAAACAGACCCGGAAAACAGAGAAGGAGCGTAAGGATGCATAAAATTTCCCTGCTTATTTTTAGTACCATGCTGCTGGCAGCGCCCGTTTACAGTGCTGAACCAACCGGGCTGGATATTATGCGGCTTGTTGACACACGTGATGATGGCGATGATCTGATCCAGAAAATGAAACAGCGGCTGATTGATCGCCGTGGGGATGTGCGTGAGCGTGAGATGATTTCACTGCGTAAGGATTACGGCAGGGACAGCAGGTCAATCACCTATTTTCTGGCTCCATCCAACGTTCGCGATACGGCACTGCTGACATGGGATTATGATGGTGTTGAAAAGGATGATGATCAGTGGCTCTATCTTCCGGCGCTGAAAAAGGTGCGTCGTATCTCATCATCAGATCGTGGCGACTATTTTATGGGCACTGACTTTACCTTCGAGGATATCAAACAGACACCCGAGCTTGAAGATTATAACTGGGTGTTGACGGGATCGGAAATGCTGGGTGACCAGGAGGTATGGGTTGTCGAAGGTGAACCGAAAAATGATGATCTGAAGAAAAACCTCGGGTATGCAAAGACCCGTTATTACATCCGCAAAGATAATCATATGTATATCCGGGTTGATTTCTGGGATCGCAAGGGGCAGGAGTTGAAGCATCTTGTTTCAGAAGAGATCAGGCAGATTGATGGTGTCTGGACGGCCATGAAAGGGACCATGACCAATGTGCAAAGCGGTCATCGTACCGAGCTCACATTCTCTGAGCATCGCTACAATTCAGGGTTGTCTGATCGTGAGTTTTCCGAGCGTATGCTCAAGCGCGGCTACCGCGACAGCGGCCAGAACTGAACCGGTTAACATTTTCCGGTCACTGAAGAGGAACAGACATGAAACAAATTTTTAACCGGGTTCTTACCCATCCGAAGTCGGTGCTATTGCTGCTATTGCTGCTTACAGGCGTGGCAGGCAATCAGATGCGTAACATCTATATCGAAACCGACATGGATGCGATGCTGCCAAGGCACAGCGATGCCTACATCAACAAGCAGGTGCTGGAAGAGCGTTTTGGCAGCACGGACATGCTGATTATCGGCGTTATCAATGATGAAAAGGATGGTATCTATAACACACACAGTCTGACCCTGGTTCAGGAGCTGACCGACTGGCTGGCCGAGCAGCCTCATTTCCGTACGCTGGCACTGAATGATCTGTTATCGCTGGCAACGATCAAGGATATCCGTGGTTCCGAAAACGGGCTTGATGTTGAAAAATTTATGGATGGCGTTCCGGAAAACCGGGCAGAGATAGATTACCTGAAAAAGCGTATGCACGAGTTTGGCGTTTATGAAGATGTGATCGTTTCAGCCGATGGCAGCGGCACCATCTTCGCAGTACGCCCGATGCCGGATACGAGGCATAAATATGCTGAAATCTACGACATGGTTAAAGCCAAGGTGGAAGCGATGGAGGCACGCGGGGGCAGCGAGCGGTTCTTTATCTCCGGCCGTCCGGTGATTGAAGGCGTGTTTGGCGTCTATATGCCGCAGGAGATGAAACGCATGCAGCCGATCATTATGGCTCTGCTTCTTCTTCTCCTCTATCTCTCTTTCCGCACCCCGCGCGGAGTTTTTCTGCCGATCGTGGTGGTGTTAATGGCCGAGATATGGATGCTGGGAACGATGGCTGCACTGGGAGCACCTATTTATACGGTGACAACGATGTTGCCGATTCTGATTCTGGCCATCGGTATTGCCGATGCCGTGCATTTTCTCAGCCGGGAACGTCTGCTGGCTCATTATCAGGCGTATGCGCATCGAAAAGAGCGTCTGATCGAGGTCATGCATGAACTGTGGAAGCCGATGCTGATGACCTCCGTGACCACGGGTGCCGGCTTTCTCTCCATGCTGGCTTCAGATCTTCCTCCGATTCGGGATTTTGGTCTCTTTGCAGCCGTGGGTATCGCCTACGCGCTGCTGATTACCATGCTGCTGCTGCCTGCTGCACTGATGTTGCTGCCTGAAAAAGAGAAACATGCGGATCGTAAACCGCTGTTTTCCGGCTATGTCGAGTGGCTGGGAAGGGCGGTGCTGGCTTATCCCAAACGTATCATGGCGTTCTTTGCCGTGTTGCTGATCATCTCGGTTGCGGGTGTTTTGAAGCTGGATGTGAATGCATCACTGGTGGATCAGTTCAAGCCGGGTGATCCGATACGCAAAGCCGATGAGATGCTCAATCAGCACTTCTCCGGCACCACCAGTCTGGATGTCATGATTGATACCGGACGCGAAAACGGTCTGCTGGAGCCTGAGTTCCTGCAGCATCTGGTTGATCTGCAGCTGGAGATTGAGAAAGACCCGATGGTGGGGGACAGCTCTTCTATTGCAGAGTTCCTGCAAACAATGAATCAGGCCCTGCATGCTGACGATCCGGCATGGAAGCGTGTGCCGGACTCATCCGACCTGGCTGCGCAGTACCTGCTGCTCTACTCCTTCTCCGGGGCACCGGATGATTTTGAGACCTTCATGACCGGGGATTACCGGCAGGCTCATGTGCGTATCAATATGAAGACGGATGAAACCAGAGTGGTAGCCGCGCTTCTGGAGCGTATGAAGGGTAAAACCGATGCATGGTTCCCGGAAGATAAAGGCTTCAAGGTTGAATGGGCGGGTACAGGGTTTACCGTGCACCGGCTCTCTGAAATGATTATTGAAGGTCAGGTTGCTTCACTTGCAGTTTCTATTCTTGCCATTTTCCTGCTCTGCTGGTGGATGTTCGGCCGCCTGCTCATCGCAGCCATTGCCATGATCCCGGTATCACTGGCGGTGACGGTGAACTACGGCATGATGGGGAATATCGGTATTCCGCTCGACATTGCCACGGCGCTGACCGGTGCGATGGCGCTCGGTATCGGGGTCGATTTTGCGATTCATTATCTTCACCGCTACCATGAAGAGAGCGTGGCTGGTCGCAGCTATGAGGAGAGTGTGATCAACACCAACCGGAGCGTTGGCCATGCCATTCTTTTTAACAGCTTTGTTGTGGTGGGCGGTTTCCTGGTGCTGCTCTCTGCCGCGCTCTATCCGCAGATGAAACTAGGCGCCCTGATTGCTGCGACGATGGTGGTCTGCTATCTGGCTACCTGCTACCTGTTTCCGGTATTGCTGGGACTGGGCAGGAAAAAGATCAGGGTATGAGTCAACGTTCTCTCTTTGTGCTGGCCGCTCTGCTGCTGTTTTCCTCGGAGGCATCTGCATTTGAGTGGACATTGCACGGCGCTGTGAAAAATGAGACGGCCTATTTTGTTTCCGGGGAGAAGCGTTTTGATAAGGTGCAGAACAGTCTGGATCTGAAGCCGGAAGCGGTGCTGAGCGATCGGCTGGAATTCAGGGGCAGGCTGTTGACATGGTACGACGCAGCCATGGATATTGAAGCGACCAATACTACGGATCTCACGCCTTCGATTAAAAAACATTACCGGACCTATGCAAGGGCCAAAGAGGCCTATTTCCTTTATGCCGGTGATGCGTTCGATCTGCGCCTTGGACAGCAGCAGATTGTCTGGGGAAAGACTGATGGCCTGAGAATGCTTGATATTATTAACCCGCTGGATCTGCGTGAGTTTATCCTTGATGATTTCCTTAATTCACGCATTGGCCTTGTGGCGGCACGTCTGAACTACTACACCTATCTGGGTGATAGTGAGCATGAGTTTGAATTTATAGTGATTCCCGATACAAAAGTGGTGGAGCCCGCACCGGCCGGTTCGCGATGGGGGTTTGCCCGGCCTGCACTGCCGGCAGCTGTCACGCCCGTTTTTCAAAGCGGCTCGAAACCCGGATGGGCGGCTGAAAACACGGGGTATGGCGCTGCATGGCGCTCAAATCTGAGTGGCTGGGATCTCTCCCTTAACTGGTTCTACGGCTGGAAGGGCACGCCCAATATCGAGAAGAACCAGGTGGGTACAGTGATGTATCTGAAGCCTGTCTATTCGCAAATGCATACCGCAGGCGGCTCATTCTCCAACGCCTTCGGTCCGTGGGTCGTGCGCGGCGAGGTGGCGACCAACCTGAATGAAGCGCTGGATACCTCAGGCGTGACAGTTGCCACATCGATCACGAAACAGACCACCTTCAACGGCGCTATCGGTGTTGATTACACCGCAAATAACTGGACGGTAAACCCGCAACTGTTTCTACGTCATATTCATGGCTGGAGCAGAGATATTCTTGAAGATCAAAACTCCGGTTTCGTCAGCCTTCGGGTTGCAACTGATTACATGAATGAGAAGCTGAAACCGGAGGTGATCGGCCTCTACAGCTGGTCTGACCGGAGCTGGATGCTGCGTCCCAAAGCCAGCTATGAATTCAGCGATCATATCAAGGCTACTGCGGGTGTTGATCTCTTTGGTGGCCGTTCATCGGCTTTCTTCGGACAGTTTGCTGATAATGACCGCATCTACACGGAAATTGAGTACAGTTTCTAGATTGAGCCCCGCATAAGCGGGGCTCCTCATCAGAGACGCTGAAAGACGGCCCTGACCCTGACCATGCGATCACCCAGCTGGAACAGGGCAAGGCCTGAAAGAATCAGCGCGGCACCAACGACCACTTCAACCGTGATCGGCTCGCTGTTAAGCGTGTTCCCCAGCGCCAGTGCGATGACCGGCGTGATCAGCGTGATCAATGCCACTTTTGTCGCCTGCACATGCCTTAACACATGAAAGTAGAGCGCAAAGCCCAGCACGGAGCCAAACAGCGCCAGATACCCTATGGCTCCGAGCGTTCTGCCTGTCGCCCCCTGGGGCATCTCACCGCCCGTGAGCAGCCATGTGATCAGGAAGAGGGGGGCTGCCAGTGCCAGGCCGCCACTGGTCATGACAATAGCCGGGACATCCGCATTGATCCGTTTCACCCAGACCCCGCTGCCCGAGTGAATCATGACAGAGAGCAGCATGGCGATTATTCCCGATAACAGATGCCCATCCATCTCTATACCGGTGACAAAGATGACTGCAAGCCCGGCAATGCCGAGCAGCATGCCTGTGATCTTCTGCAGGGTCAGCGGTTCACCTTCAAGCCAGTAACTCGCCATGATACCTGTGAACACGGGGCTTAGGCCGAAGATTACCGATATCCACCCCGAAGGAATGTATTGTGCCGCCCAGTAAACCGCAAGCATGCCGCCATAAATGCCGAGCCCTGCAGCCGCATAGGCATGCATGGCACGACGATGCCATTTCATGCCGGCACCAAGGAGGGCGGCAACCACCAGTGCCAGCACGGCACCGATCACCATTCGGCTGGTAACACCGAACAGATAACCGACACTTTCGCTGCTCCATAGAATGGCAAGCGGTGTGGTGCTCCAGATGATAATGACGCCTATGTATGCCAATGGGACAGACATCCTGTTTTCCTCCAGGGTGTTGATTAATACGTCATAAAGCCTCCTGCCTTATGACTTTGACGGATATCAAAACGTGCGAGTTTTAATACCCTCACAAATCAGTCACTTCGTATCTGATTTGAGTACACATCCATGTGTACTGAGCTCTTAGTGTACAAAAAAAAACGGCCACGGATTCGCTTGAACCCATGGCCGTTTGGTAATCTCTGATGGTTAGTCGTTATCCGCTAACTTAAGACACACTCCAGCGCACAGGCAAAGCCACCCGGCGGGCAATTCGGCGAACGAGGGGCCAGCCGAGCGGTACCACTTTGACCTGTTCCATCTGTGTGTTCATGGTGCGAAGCATGGCTTTGAGAGGAGATGTGTCAATCAGGGAAAAAATAGAAAGTCAGAATATGATCACTTTTGACACCACTGCCATCAGCGAAAGGATGGTCTATCCTTGTTACATGATTTGATATCCGGAGATGTGATATGAAGCTTATCAAGCGACCATTATTTACACTAAGTATGGCATTGCTTTTACTGCTTTCATCCTGTGCCACCCTGCAACAGGGCATGGAACTATCTCCGGTTAAGTTCACTTTCGATCGTGTCTCTTCCGTGCGGGTTGCGGGCATTGATCTGATGAATATTCATGAGATCAATGAATTGAACATGTTCCAAATAGCCCGAGCGACATTGGCTGTTTCAAGAGAAAGCTTGCCGCTTGATCTTACCGTGCATCTAAAAACGGAAAACCCGATGATTAACCAGATCGCAGCCACACTTGTCAGCATGGATTGGACACTGATGCTTGATGGCCGTGAAACGATCAGCGGTACACTTAATGAAAGAATCACGCTCCCTGCAGGTGAAGCGCAGAGCATTCCTCTTAAATTAAGTTTGAATATGTTTGAATATTTTAACGAAAAAAACGCGCTGGATATGCTCGATCTTGCTTTGGCTTTTGCCGGTTCAGGAGGTTCGGTTCCGGAAGGGGTGGCTCTAAGGATTCGCCCGACAATTAGCACGCCTTTCGGTCCGATGACCTACAAGGAGATGTTGATCGAACCTCACGCTCATTAGTTTTTACAGCACCATCTTCACATCGGGGTGGTTGTTGAAGGCGAGGTAGAGATTATCAAGTTGCTCACGGCTTCTGGCTGTGAAGGTGACGGTCACGGAGAGGTATTTAGCCGAGCCGCTTGTCCTGGATTTGATACAGGATTCACTGAGGTTGTCCACATGCCTGTTGGCAATCATGAAAATTTCGTTCTCGAATGTATCCGTATTAAGCCCCATCACTTTAACAGGGAATTCGCAGGGAAATGATAACAGTGAATCTTCACGCATGGCTGATCCGTACCTCCGTTGTGATGCTCAGACGGGTTCGCAAGTTTACCGGGCTCTCTTTAAATGCAGAGTATGGTGATCGAGGGCGTACTCTTGATCGGGTCCGGGTGGAAGC
>JAIPJD010000051.1 GCA_021734365.1 Mariprofundaceae bacterium
CCTTGGTGAGGTCTACTTTCGCGGCGCTGAAAATGTCGCTCAGGATTATCCCGAAGCATTGAAATGGTATCTGCTGGCTGCTGAGCAGGGGAATGCTGATGCGCAAGTGGCGGCAGGCGCAATGTATGCCGGCGGCAAAGGCACAAAACAGGACTACGTTGAGTCAAACAAATGGTTTCTGCTTGCGGGAAACAAGGGTAATGAGGTTGCTCAATTCAATTTAGGGATGGCATATGATCATGGTCTGGGCGTAGAAACAGACCATGCTCAGGCTTTCAGATGGTTCCTTAAATCAGCGGAAAACGGTGTTGCTCAGGCACAGGTTGTCATAGGGGAGATGTATGCCGAAGGGCGGGGAATCAAGCAGGATTTTGTGAAAGCCTATTTCTGGACAAACAAGGCTGCTGAGCAGGGGTTTCAGCCGGCGATTGCGGCACGTGATGAAATGGCCGAAACAATGACGCCGGCCGAGCTTTCGGCAGCTCAAAGCGAAAGCGATACCACGCCTCCTGATTAAAATATAAAGCATGGCACCGGAGCATCCGGTTTTTGAAACCGGTCACAGGGGGCCGTTTTGCCGATTTTAGGGATTGACGCTGTGGGCTCTTCCGCATATGTTGCGCCGCCTTCTGTTTTGAGACAGTTCAGTCCTGAAATAGAGGGTGTCAATTTGGAACGGGGTGTAGCGCAGCCTGGTAGCGCATCTGGTTTGGGACCAGAGGGCCGGGGGTTCGAATCCCTCCACCCCGACCATTTGATTGAACTGAAAAGCTGCTTCCATGCAGTTTTCAGAACGCAGAGCCAAAAGTGTTCTTTTGCCTTTGCTTACAAAATCATGCACGTTATGCCTGATTTTGGCAGGTCTTCCATGGCCTGTCGGGTACTCATAATTTATGAGGATCCGTTTGACAGCAAGCCTGACAGAGCGCCTGTAGCTCAGCTGGATAGAGCAACGGACTTCTAATCCGTAGGTCGCAGGTTCGAATCCTGCCAGGCGCGCCAGTCGAACGGGACACATGATGGTGG
This sequence comes from Mariprofundaceae bacterium, assembly GCA_021734365.1. Classification (GTDB taxonomy): domain Bacteria; phylum Pseudomonadota; class Zetaproteobacteria; order Mariprofundales; family Mariprofundaceae; genus WSZY01. Next base: position 1,027 of record JAIPJD010000051.1, read on the forward strand.
TCGTAGTTCAATGGTAGAGCCCCGGCTTGTGATGCCGGTTGTTGGGGGTTCGAGTCCCCTCGACCACCCCAGTTATTGAAAGAAGACGGACGATGGTTAAATTGTCCGCACATGGGCGCATAGCTCAGTTGGCAGAGCAGCTGACTCTTAATCAGCGGGTCCTAGGTTCGAGCCCTAGTGCGCCCACCATGTTTGAAAGGGGTTGTGCGAAAGCACAGCCCTTTTTTATTTAGGGGTTGTTTGATTCCGGGCTAATTGATTTTGACAGGGTGAATGTGCATAGTTCGCCGCGTTTAAAGAGTGGCGAAGCTATGGCTTGCTTCTTTTTGCCCGGTTATTTACAGATGCGAGGGTGGCGGAATTGGTAGACGCGCTGGTTTTAGGTACCAGTATCCATGATGTGGGGGTTCGAGTCCCCCCCCTCGTACCATGTTTGTAATAATCTGAATGACTGCATCCATGCATTTTATTCAGTAGCCCGTCTGTGGACTGTACGAAAGTCCCTGTATGACGGGGTTTAATAAGCTGCTTGGCAGCATGCCCGACAGGAAGTGAAATCATGATCCAGACTAAAGTAAAAAAACTTGGTGATAACGAACATCAGGTAAATGTTCAAATTGCACAGGAAGAGTATGATCGGATTTATGCTGTGCACTCCGGCAAGCTTGCCGGTTCGGCAAAACTTCCAGGGTTCCGTCAGGGCAAGATGCCGACTGACATGCTGAAGAAACAGTTTGGCCCCAAACTTCATGAAGACACCGTCTCTGAGCTACTGCAGACACACTACGTAGCTGCTATCGAGGCTTCAGGATTGACACCTGCTGTCCAGCCGGAGCTGGATATTCCCGCAGTTCAGTCCAGTGCAGGCTTTGAATTCAACATGAAAGTGGTCACCTGGCCGGAAGCGAAGCTGAAGCCACTCTCCAAGCTGAAGTTTGAAACGGCTGCAGTTGAAGTCACCGATGATGATATCCAGACCGTGATTGATCGCCTGATGGAGTCACAGGTAAAGTATGAGGTTGAAGATGGCCGGGTTGCTGAGAAGGGCGATCAGGTGACTATCGATTTTGTCGGATTCATCGGTGATGAGGCATTTGAGGGTGGCAAGGGAGAGGATACACCACTGGTACTGGGTGCAGGTCAGTTTATTCCGGGTTTTGAAGATCAGCTGATTGGAAAAAAAGCCGGTGATGATTGCACGATTGATGTCACCTTCCCGGAACAGTATCAGGCAGCACACCTGGCAGGTAAGCAGGCACGTTTCGAGACTCAGGTGAAGAGCGTAGCTAAATCTGTGAAGGCTGCTGATGAAGATGATCTGGCGAAAATGCTTGGTTTTGATGATGCTGCATCGATTCGTGAAGATGCACGCGCTCGCCTGACTGAACAGGCTGCAGACGCCGCCTCTCAGAACACGCGTGAAGCGGCATTTGATGCATTGCTGGCGGCCAACGACGTCACCCTTCCTGAACGCCTGATCGAAGAGGATATCAAGGCAACAACCCAGCGTGTTATTCAAAACATGCAGCAGCAGGGGATGGAAGCAACCGGTGACATGCTTGAAGATGAGGCTTTTAAGAGCGAGGTTCGTGAACGCTCCGTAAAAGGGCTTAAGCTCTCTGTTTTGATGCAGTCTGTCCGGGATCAGGCCGGGCTTGAGGTCGCTGATGCAGAGATTGATGCGGAGCTGGATAAGATGGCGGCTCAGTACCCTGCAGAGCAGAAAGAGCAGTTTATTTCGTGGATGAAAAGCCAGAAAGAGCAGCTCGCTTCTGTTCGTGAACGCTTGCTAGAAGGCAAGTGTGTCGAATATATTGTCTCGCAGGCGAAAACCAAGCAGGTTAGCAAAACACTTGGCCAGTGGCAGGAAGAGCAGAATAACGCCTGATTTCATCGCTCTTCCCTTCCTGAGGGCAGGTACGGAATGAATGAACGATTAACAGGAGTATGCATGAATCTTGTACCAATGGTGGTGGAGCGTACAGCCAGAGGCGAACGTTCCTATGACATCTTTTCACGGCTGCTGAAAGAGCGGATTATCTTTCTTTCAGGTCAGGTTGATGACCATATGGCTAATCTGGTTACAGCCCAGTTGCTGTTTCTTGAGTCAGAAGGCCCCGACAAGGATGTCTATCTTTATATTAACAGTCCAGGCGGACTGGTAACAGCCGGCCTGGCTATCTACGATACCATGCAGTATATCCGCTGTGATGTCTCGACACTCTGTGTGGGGCAGGCGGCCAGTATGGGCGCCCAGTTGCTTGCATCCGGCGCACCCGGTAAGCGTTATGCTCTGCCCAATGCAAGAGTAATGATCCATCAGCCGCTGGGTGGTTTTCAGGGTCAGGCAACTGATATTGAGATTCATGCACGCGAGATACTGAAGCTGAAAGACCGGATGAATGAGATGATGGCGAAGCATACAGGTCAGCCGTTTGAGAAGATTTCTGATGATGTTGAGCGTGATTACTTCTTGACCGCAGAAGAAGCACGCGATTACGGTTTGGTTGATGAAGTGCTTGTGTCCCGTGCAGATATTAAGTCTGATGTGGGTGCCGGAGGTTAAATATGAGTTCACAGAGTAAAGGTGGTGATTCGACACTCTACTGCTCTTTTTGTGGTAAGAGTCAGCATGATGTTAAAAAACTGATTGCCGGTCCGACTGTTTTCATCTGTGATGAGTGTATTGAGCTCTGTAATGAGATTATTGTTGAAGAGCTCTCCGGTGAAGAGAAGAAGACGGAGTCCAAAGGTGAGTTGCCCAAGCCCTCCGAGATCAAGGCCTTCCTGGATGATTACGTTATCGGCCAGGAGTCCTCAAAACGTCTTCTCTCTGTGGCTGTTTACAATCATTACAAGCGTATTGCACACAATGAGACCGGTGATGTGGAGATTGCCAAGAGTAATGTGCTGCTGCTGGGTCCGACCGGTTGCGGTAAAACGCTGCTGGCTCAGACGCTGGCCAGAATCTTTGATGTGCCGTTTATCATGGCTGATGCCACCACGCTGACCGAGGCAGGTTATGTGGGTGAAGATGTTGAAAACATTATTCTGAAGCTGTTGCAGGCTGCTGACTACGATGTCGAGAAGGCGCAGCGCGGAATCGTCTATATTGACGAAGTGGATAAGTTGTCACGTAAGGCCGATTCACCCTCCATTACCCGTGATGTCTCCGGTGAAGGTGTGCAGCAGGCACTGCTTAAGCTGATTGAGGGAACTGTCGCGGCTGTTCCTCCACAGGGTGGTCGAAAACATCCACAGCAGGAGTTCCTGCAGGTGGATACCACCAATATTCTGTTTGTGCTTGGCGGTGCATTTGCAGGACTTGAAAAAATTATTGAGGCAAAAGGCAAGCATCGCTCCATCGGGTTCGGTGCATCCGTACAGACTGAAGATGAGCGCGACATAGGTGCAATATTGAGTCTGGTGGAGCCGGAGGATCTGATTCAGTTTGGCCTGATTCCCGAACTGGTTGGCCGCCTGCCAGCTGTTGCCACACTCAGTGAGCTGGATAAAGATGCACTGCTTAAGATTCTGACAGAGCCGAAAAACGCACTGGTTAAACAGTATCATGCACTGTTGAAGTATGATGGCGTGGAGCTCAGCTTTACTGACGATGCGCTGGAGGCGATAGCCGATAAGGCCCTGAAGCGTAAAACCGGAGCCCGTGGCTTAAGAGCCATTATGGAATCGGTCATGCTTGATGTGATGTACGATATTCCAACCATGGAGAGTGTGGAGAAGTGTGTGGTAAATCATGAAGTGGTCGAGAATGGCGCCACCCCGGTGCTGATGTTCCACACTGATGATGTGGCCGCCTGAGGGGCTTCTCGCCACGCTTCTTCGTTGTTTTCGCGCATGTGCTTTTATTAGCACACGATGCTCAAAACGCCTTGAATAGCAGCAACAACCCCTCTCAGGACAGACCGGCTGCTATAGATTTTCCGAGTTAAAGGAGGCCTGAATTGGCTGAATTGATGAATGACAGTGCCAAGCAGCTTGATGCCGACGCTCAGGGTGTTCTGCCGGTTCTGCCGCTGCGTGATATTGTCGTGTTTCCACACATGATCGTGCCGCTTTTTGTCGGACGTGAGAAGTCGGTTCATGCCCTTGATGAGGTGATGCAGTCGGGTAAGCAGATTCTTCTGCTGGCACAGAAGGACGCTGATAAAGACGATCCGTCTACAGAAGATCTCTACGATGTTGGAACTATGGGGAGCATTTTGCAGCTTCTCAAACTCCCTGACGGAACCATAAAGGTACTGGTTGAAGGTGGCGCACGTGTATGTGTGAATAATATCAAAGATGATGGCAAGTGCCTTCGTGGCGATTTCACTCCTATGAAAGAGAAGCAGGAGGATATTCGTGAGCGGGAGGTCGTTGCCAAGTCGCTTGAGCAGCAGTTTGAGTCCTATGTAAAACTTAACAAGAAGACACCTCCGGAAGTGCTGGTCTCCGTGTCGGCCGTTGAGGATGTAGAGAGGCTGGCAGACACCATTGCCTCGCACCTGAACCTGAAACTGGAAGATAAGCAGGCACTGCTTGAGCTTGGGAGTGTTATTGAGCGGCTTGAGCGACTCTACATTTTTATGGAAGAGGAGATGGAGATCCTTCAGGTGGATAAACGTATCCGCTCACGCGTGAAGCGCCAGATGGAGAAGAGCCAGCGCGAGTACTATCTCTCTGAGCAGATGAAGGCGATCCAGAAGGAACTGGGTGAAGAGGATGTCCATAGCGAACTTGATGAGATTGCTGAAAATATCGAAAAGCTGGGCCTGAGCAAAGAGGCGAAGAGTAAAGCTGAAGTGGAACTGAAGCGGTTGAAAATGATGCAGCCGATGAGTGCCGAGGCAACAGTTGTGCGCAACTATCTGGACTGGTTGCTGGACGTGCCGTGGAAAAAACGGACACGTGTCCGCCGTGATCTCGCCGCTGCTGAAACGATACTGGATGAGGATCACTTTGGTCTTGAGAAGGTAAAGGAACGGGTGCTTGAGCATCTGGCTGTACTGCAGCTGGTGCGGAAGATTAAAGGGCCGATCCTCTGTTTTGTCGGCCCTCCAGGGGTGGGTAAAACATCACTCGGTCGCTCCATCGCGCGTGCAACCCGCCGTGAATTTGTGCGCATGAGCCTTGGTGGCGTGCGTGATGAGGCAGAGATTCGTGGGCATCGCAGAACATACATCGGCTCCATGCCGGGGAAGATGATTCAGTCGATGAAGAAGGCGGGAACCAGAAACCCACTTATTCTGCTCGATGAGATTGATAAAATGGGTTCAGACTTCCGTGGAGATCCCTCTTCGGCACTGCTGGAGGTTCTGGACCCTGAACAGAATCACACCTTTAATGATCACTATATGGAAGTCGACTATGACCTTTCCGAGGTGATGTTTATTACTACAGCCAACAGCTTTAATATCCCCGGGCCACTTCTGGACCGGATGGAGATCATTCAGATTTCCGGCTATACCGAAGCTGAGAAGATCGCGATTGCCAGGCGCTATCTTCTGCCCAAGCAGATAAAGAATCATGGGTTGAAGGAGGGGCAATTAAGCCTCAATGAAGCTGCATTGACTGATATTGTGCGTTACTACACACGTGAGGCTGGTGTGCGAAGCCTTGATCGCGTTCTGGCCAAACTCTGTCGTAAAGTTGCCAGAGAGTTGATTGCTACGGAGTTTAAAGAGAGCAGAAATATTGTTGTAGATGATCTTGAAAAACTGCTTGGTGTGAGAAAATATCGTTTTGGCCTTGCCGAAGAGAGGGATCAGATCGGCGTTGTAACAGGCCTGGCCTGGACAGAGGTTGGCGGTGAACTGCTGCAGATCGAAACCGCCCTGACACCGGGTAAAGGAAAGCTTACCGTCACCGGGCAGTTGGGTGATGTCATGCAGGAGTCTATTCAGGCTGCACTGACCTATGCCCGTTCGCGGGCAGCCATGCTTGGACTGAAGCCGGATTTTCACCAGAACGTGGATATTCACGTGCATGTCCCCGAAGGAGCAATTCCAAAGGATGGGCCATCTGCAGGCCTGGCAATGGCAACTTCGATTGTCTCTGCTCTGACCGGCATTCCGGTACGTAAAGATGTCTGCATGACCGGTGAAATAACCTTGCGTGGCAAGGCCTTACCCATTGGTGGGTTGAAAGAAAAGCTGCTGGCAGCGCATCGTGGCGGGTTAACGGATGTGGTGATTCCTGAAGAGAACGAGAAGGATCTGAAGGAGATACCTGAGAACATCCTGGAGGGTCTGAACGTGCATGTTGTGTCACATATAGATGAAGTGCTTAAATGTGCCTTGACGAGACTGCCTGCCGGGTTAAGTATCACCTCAGATTTTGTTCCGGAATCGATCGTGGGGATCTATTCAGAAGAGGGATCGACAACGGCGCACTAATACATTTTCACTTGATGAATATCAAAATAAAAAAAACCGGTTGACAGGAGATGGGGTCAAATGATTATAGTTCACTCCATCAAACACAGCTAGCGGGAGAAAAAATGAATAAAGCAGAATTAATCGATCATGTGGCAGCGAATGCTGACCTGAGCAAAGTAGCAGCGGGTGCTGCGGTAGAGGCGGTTCTCGGTGGCATTGCTGGTGCACTGAGCAATGGCGGCAGCGTAAGCCTGGTGGGCTTCGGTACTTTTTCAGTAGCAGATCGTGCGGCACGTACTGCACGCAATCCACGTACTGGTGAGGCAATCCAGGTTGCAGCATCCAAGGCGCCTAAGTTCAAAGCTGGCAAAGCTCTGAAAGACGCTGTTAAATAAAAATTAAATGAGTGGCTTATGCCGCTCTTGGTTTTAAACAGGGGCTTAATGGGCCCTTGTTTTTTTGGGCGCTTAGCTCAGTTGGTAGAGCACCGCCCTTACAAGGCGGTGGCCGCAGGTTCGAGTCCTGCAGCGCCCACCATTTACTACCTGGAGCGGTAGTTCAGTTGGTTAGAATGCCGGCCTGTCACGCCGGAGGTCGCGGGTTCGAGTCCCGTCCGCTCCGCCACACGATAAGCCTCTGATGGAAACATCAGAGGCTTTTTATTGCTCATAAAAGAACGACTGTGCGGATGGGAGCGAGAACACGCGGTTGGGTTTGACAACATCGCAGGAGCGATGTTGAACGTCACGGAAGTGACGGCCCGAAGGGTGGAGGGCATGATGCCCGACATAGTCCCGTCCGCTCCGCCATACCGAAAGCTCCTGGTAAATAAGCTGGGGCCTTTTTCGTTCAGCAAAGTGATGCCCGGCATCCTGCCTCACAAAGCAGCGTCTTACAGGTGTCCAATTTCCCTGTCCTGAGAAATTGTGCGTAGAAGCTTCCCGGGTATTCATTATGGCGAATAACCTGCCTATACTGAATCCATGAGCCTTGATCGGTTTCTCGAAGCCCATAACCACGTTTATGATGATGTTCTTTCCGAGTTGTGCAGTGGCCGGAAACGAACGCACTGGATGTGGTTTATCTTCCCTCAAATAGCCGGACTGGGCCGCAGCTCTACGGCAAAGTTTTATGCCATCAAAAATCTGCATGAGGCGCATGCATATCTGAACCACCCCGTACTGGGTTCCAGGCTTGTAGAGTGCGCGGAAACGTTACTTCGCATCCAGGGCAAATCTGCAAACGATATATTTGGGCATCCTGATGATATGAAGCTAAAGTCATCCATGACTCTGTTTGCCTCGATTGCAGGAGATGATTCTCCGTTTTCTGCCGTCCTGAAGCGATACTTTCACGGCGAGCTGGATAAGCTGACTCTGGATGAGCTTTTACCAAAGCTCTGATCGACCTCTTCCGGCCGTTGAGATCGATGTTTTTTGTAAGATGTTCCAATCATTGCTATGATGCTGTCTCTTTTTTCAAACTTAAACACTCCTGGAGGGATGGACATGCCAGTCACACTGAACCGTATCGCTAAAGAGGGAGCCAATGGCCCCGCTATGATGCCAATTATTCAAGGTGTCGGACGAGCAGGTATTGAGATATCTGCGCTGCTTCGTGGTGCGGTCTTCCGTGGCGCGCTGGGTGCCGCTGGTGGTGAGAATGTCCAGGGTGAGCAGCAGCAGAAGATTGATATTCTTTCCGATGAGATTTTTCTGGATGAGATGCGTTCTACGGGTCACGTCTGTGCGGTTGGTTCCGAGGAGCAGGAAGAGCTTCTTGTCATTGACGAGTATTCACATTCGGACTGGGTGGTGCTGGTTGACCCATTGGATGGTTCATCCAATCTGGATATTGATGGTCCGGTCGGGACTATTTTTTCGGTTGTTAAGCGTAAGACAGCAAGCTCTGAGACGCCGCATGTGTCCGATACACTGCAGTCCGGTCGTGAAGTGGTCGCTGCCGGCTATGTACTCTTTGGCCCCTCTTTGATGCTGGTTTGTTCAGTTGGTGAAGGTGTCCATGGTTACACCTTCAATCCGAATAGCGCCCGCTTTGAGCTGAGCCACCCTGACATGACTATTCCTGCAACCGGTGGTTACTACTCGGTGAATGAGTCCAATGCTGACAAATGGCTTGACGGCATGGGTGGTAAGCTTGAAGCACTGAAGGATTCTTCCGGTCTGGGAATGCGCTATGTGGGTTCCATGGTTGCGGATATGCACCGTACCCTTCTTAAGGGTGGAATATTTCTCTATCCGGCAGATGAGAAAAACAGTACCGGTAAACTCCGCCTTCTTTATGAGGCGATCCCGATGGGTTACCTGATTGAGAATGCCGGAGGCAAGGCGAGCTGCAGTGCTGATCTGGCTGTTCTTGATGTCGAGCCAACGGGCCTGCATCAGCGGGTACCTGTCTATCTTGGTTCAACTTCAGTGGTTGATTCACTGCTCGGCTAGCAGCGTACATCTTGCCGGAGCACGCTGATTTCAGGGCTCTCTATCTAAGTGAAATTGGTGTCCATACACCGCTTCCTGTTGATGGAGATGATTCTTCAAACAATATTTCTGATGAGATCAAACCGGAAGGGGCTGTAGCGGCCCCTTCTCCGATTCTATCCGAATCTGTACCAACTTCACCCTCCGCCACTTCTTCTGCTGACACTGCGGTGGATGGAAACAGGCTGGATGATCTTGCTGTTCAGGCCTCATCCTGCACGGCATGCCAGCTCTCTGAACAGAGAACCAGAGTTGTGTTCGGGATCGGAAACCCTGAGGCAGATATCGTCTTTATCGGCGAAGCTCCGGGGCGTGAAGAGGATTTGAAGGGTGAACCCTTTGTAGGCAGGGCAGGGCAGCTCCTGGACCGTATGCTGGCTGCTCTCGGCATGGATCGATCAGAGGTCTACATCATGAATACGGTCAAGTGCCGCCCACCCAACAATCGTGATCCAAGGCCGGATGAGGTTGAAGCATGCAGCCGCTGGTTTGATGCCCAGCTTAAGGCGCTCTCACCGAAAATCATCTGTCTGCTGGGAAGGGTCTCAGCACAGACAGTGCTTGAGACAGATCAATCGCTTTCGGTTCTGCGTCGAAACTGGCATGACTACCACGGGATTCCGGTTCAGGTGATCTATCATCCGGCCTACCTGCTACGGTCTCCACAGCAGAAGCGCCATGTCTGGAGTGATCTCTGTGAGCTTAAGAGACGTTATGATGCACTCTTACCCTGAAGTGCGCTGTTTTCATCCGGCATTTTTGTAATTTTAACGCGTCTGATCCAGTCACCATGAAGGCTGGTTACCTCGATATAAACACCGCTTTCTGAAATACAGAGCTTATCCTCGGGCTGGTCACCAATGAGGTGAACAATCAGTCCTCCTATGGTGGTGGCATTCTCCTCGGGCATCTGTGTATCCAGAGTCAGATTGAGATCATGCAGGTTAGCTGTTCCGGCAACGACCAGTGAGCCATCGGGTTGCGGCCATACTTCCGGCAGCGACGGGATATCGGATTCATCAACAATTTCACCGACAATTTCCTCGATAATATCTTCCAGCGTGATGATGCCATCAATATCACCGAACTCATCCACAACAATCGCCATATGCTGGCGTTTGGACTGGAATTCAAAAAGCTGCATCAGGGCATTCCGGTTGGCAGGTGTGTAGGGTGGATCGCCCCATACCATGGCGTGTGCCATCTTGCTGTTCGGCTCTTTGAGCTTGAAAAGCTCACGCAGGTGTACAATGCCGAGAATATTGTCACTCTTTTCGTGAAAAACAGGATAGCGTGAGTGGGGGTTTTTCACCGCACTTTCACGGCACTTATCAACTGTTTCACCCGCATCAAGCATGACCACGTCTTTACGGGGTGTCATAAGAGACTTTACCGTAACCTCATGCAGTCTCAGTGAACTCATCAGCATCTGCTCGCGGGCGGAATCGAGCATGCCGCTCTCCGCACTCATATCGATCATTGTGGCCAGTTCCTTGTGGTTGAAGCCGACATCTCTGCCCGCCGGCACTTTAAAGATGCGCTGGAAGAGGGTGATAAAATGCATCAATAGCCAGATGATGGGGGAGCTGATTTTCTGAATCCATTTCAGCGGAGTGGCGACATGGGAGGCAATGGCCTCAGCATGTGCGACAGCGATGGTTTTCGGAAGAATTTCGGAGAAGACCAGTATCACGATGGTCATGGCAATGGTGGCGTATAACAGGCCCGTTTCTCCGAATGCTGCTACAAATATTACGGTGGCCAGTGATGTTGCAGCAATATTGACGAAATTATTTCCGAGCAGAATGGTGGCAAGCATCTGTTCAGGTTTTTTCATCAGGGTTTTGGCCTGGCGAGCTCCTCTGTTACCCTGCTCGCTCAACACCTTGAGTCGTACACGTCTTGCCCGGGTCAGTGCTGTCTCCGAGCCTGAGAAGAAGGCAGAGAGGAGGAGCAGAAAAATGAGGATACCTACAGCTGCCGGAAAGGAGATTCCAATTTGGTCCATGATTTAAGATCCCTTTAAAAGATCAGCCCAGCCAGGAGTTGATTAATTTTACACCGAAGTAGGCCAGAAGCAGAAGAACATAGGCTGAAAGAACCATGTGGCTGGACCTGCGGCCATGCCATCCCGCCTTTTTGCGCCTGGCAAGAAGCAGGGCGAGCACTGCAAATGCGAAGAGGGCGAGAAGCACTTTGTGGTTAAGCAGGGCAAAGTGCTGGAATTCAACCCATTGCCAGGTCAGGCCGGTCAGAATACCGAGAGCCAGCAGCCAGGTCGCCCAGCGAACCTGGGCAAAGAGATGTGTTTCGATCTCAAACAGTGATGGCATGGCCTGCATGCTTGGACTCAACTGCTTCTTTTTCAGTGCACTGTCGAGTTGCAGGTGCATCAGGGCATGAATGGCAGCCAGTGTCAGCGTTGCATATGCAAGCAGTGACAGCAGAAGATGGCTGGACTCCAGAATGGATGAGGTGTGAATCCAGTGATCGGCAGCACTCTCCGGAAGAAAAGGAATCAGCAGGAGTGTTGCTGAAGTCAGCGGCAGCAGGAAGAGTCCGAGCCCGCGAATACCGTGTTGCCACAGACCAATCAGGTACATGCTCTGAATCAGAAGGGTTGCGATGGCGGCGGCTGTTGCCAGAGAGATACGAATACCCTGATCGCTCAGCGCCTCAAGCCTGAAACAACCCCAGAGCGTGAGTGCAACAGATGCAATCAACAGCAGTGCAATGAGAGATCCCTTTTTAGCAGATGATGCCGGGGTGTTGTTCCACACATCTCTCCAGACCGTATAGGCGGATATCAGGGTCAGCACTCCGGCAGCCAGAAAGAGGTAAGTGGATGTCATGGCAGGTTTATATCCGATGCGTCATGGTTGCGCAACGGCTTAAACAGCAAATTCCGGCAATGCAGATCACGGATAGATTGACCTCTCTTAATGAACACGCACAATCAGCCTTATGCAAATAGGTATTCTGTTGTTGGCAGCAGGCAGTGGCAAACGTTTTGGAGGCATGTTACCGAAGCAGTATATCACTGTTGCTGATAAACCGCTTCTGATTCATACGTTGAACAGCCTGGCGCAGGAGTCCCGGATCAGTGTTGTGCAGCCGGTGATTGCCGCTGATGATCAACTCTATGCCGAGGTGACAGAAGGGTGCCGGTTTGCATTTGATCTTTTACCACCCGTGACAGGCGGATCAGAGCGCTCCATATCCATGCAGCGGGGCCTGGCAGCACTGCCCGGTTTTATTGATATGGTAGGCGTCCACGATGCCGTCAGACCTTTGCCGTCCAAACAACTTTTAAAAGATGTTTTTGATGTGGCTGCTGAGTATGGAACCGCAATCCCGGGCGTTGCAGTGCATGACACCATCAAGGAGATCGATCGTAACGGGCGCGTTGTCAGAACGCCGGATCGGGCAATGCTTCGAGCTGTCCAGACACCGCAGGTTGCCCGCCGTGACTGGTTTCTCGAGGCCATTGAGAAGGAGGGGCACCGTCTGGAGTCTCATACCGATGATGCTTCGGTACTGGAGGCAGCAGGGTTCCCTGTCTACATAAGCCAGGGTGACTCACTGAACCGGAAAATCACAACGCAGGCCGACATGGACTGGCTACACGCTCACTTCGAAGGTGTTTGATTGATTCGGCATAAGATATCCACCCCTGATGCCTTTGGCGTAAGCAAAAAAAGTGGCCCGGGGCGTTCTCGAGGAGTGATGAAAAAATGAATATACGTGTTGGTCAGGGTTTTGATACGCATGCTTTCTGTGAGGGGCGGAAGCTGGTGCTGGGCGGTGTTGAGATCCCCTACAGGTGTGGCCTTGGCGGCCACTCCGATGCCGATGTTCTGATTCATGCCATCTGTGATGCGCTGCTGGGTGCTGCCGGGCTGGGTGATATCGGCCATCACTTCCCTGATTCAGACCCCCGATATGCCGGTATTGATAGTGTTGAACTGCTCTCTTCAGTGGTTGAGAGCCTGAAAGAGAATGGCTGGCACGTGAGTAATCTGGATGCGACGGTTATTGCCCAGGCGCCCAGACTCGCACCTTATATCGAAGCCATGCGTGAGCGGCTGGCTGAGGTGATTGGTATTGGCGTAGATGCTCTCAACATCAAGGCGACAACAACCGAGAAGCTGGGCTTTACAGGGCGTGGAGAGGGGATTGCGGCTCAGGCAATTGCCCTGCTCAGCACGACTGCCTGAGCAGCGTGCGGATGAACTGCTACAATAAGGTGTATTTGAGGTAGATTATGGATGAACAGACACTTGGTGACTTCTATGCCTCCTGTGATGCCATGCACCGGGAGCTCTACTCTGTTCTGATTCGTGAATGGGAAGAGATCGGTTTGAACTGGAGCTGGTCCGGCCGTGC
>JAIPJD010000052.1 GCA_021734365.1 Mariprofundaceae bacterium
CTTTATCAATGCTTCCGATGACCCATACAACCACAATCACCACGAACACCACGGCTACAATCGCACCGCCGGATCCGACACCCTGCTTCGCTCCGCAGTGCATGCACTTTGTGGCGCTTTTCGGGATCTCGGCCTTGCACTCCCTGCACTGCTTCGTTTTCCCGCCGGCTGGTGGGATTTCGGCCGCTGGCGTATCCGGTGATGCTTCCGGTCGAGGAGCACTGCGACCCTTCATCCGCTTCCGGACCATCCAGATTCCGCCGCCGACCGCGAACAATATAACCAACAGTGGTATCAGTGCTTCCATACCCCCTCCCCTATTTGAACATCCTGATCTGAGCCTGGCTATTCAGTCCGGCGATCACCAGATCCATCTCATCCACCATTGCCTGAAGGCGCTCTCGAAGCAATACGGCACGCGCCGCCATGGCCGCACCATCGCCGGAATACGTTGCCCTGCCATATCCGCAAAGACAATCCCGACAATCAGCGCCGGAATCATGGTAACAGTCTGCGCCGCAACAGTCGGCCAGAACTCCGCCTGTATCGCCATCATCGCCACCGTTATTGCCGTGCAGATGGCGGCGGCCGTCATGAACAGCAGCCACGCTGCAGCCCCCTTTTTTTGAATCTTTCCGATGATCGACGCTCGCCGTGCAATCTTGGCGGCATCAACTGCCATTCTGTGTGTTGGGTGCTCCCTGATCACTCCACTCTCCCTTCTCTTGATTTGCATTACCTTGCAACCCCCTGCGCGCCTCCTGGCGCAGGCGATCAAGTTCATACTCCCGGTCGTGCCCTGTCAATCGCCCGCCAGCCTCCGCCTCGATCTCGGCAAGGGCCTTCTGTGCCACCGCTTCGACCACGGACTCGTCGATACCCGGGTGATGCCGGACAGGTTTCAGAAGCTCGGAAATCGCCGCCAGCTGCCTTTCGTCTGTCTCACCGGCTGCTGACATGCGCAGGATCGTCTCCGCCAGTCTGCGCGCCTCTGGCGAGGCTTCTGCATATCCTTCCGGCATTTCTATTACATGGCGATCCGGCCCGCCGTGGTGGCGTACCGTGGAGATCCCCGTGCGGAAGTAGTCCGGCGGCATGCCGAGATGCGGAGCGATCGCCTTCAGCTCGGTATCGGTCGGATCGGCGCGGCCTTCGAGCCAGCGATCGACCGTCTCGGCACGCACCTTGCCACGGGTGAGCAGCTCCAGATCGTCGGAATATAGCCCGTTGCGATTCATCATGTCTCTGATGCGCTTCTGCACAACATTCAGGTTCTGTTTCGGACCATACCCTGTTTGCAGCCAGATATCAGAATAACCGTAATGCGCTGCCAATCTCTTTCGATTGGCCTCGCTTATAGTTCCGGTTTTTAACCATCCCTGCGCAGCCTGGGGTGAGCAGTGGCAAACATCGGCCCACTCCTGACGGGTGGCGCCGGTTTCTGCAGCCATTTCTGCCAGGCGACGCTTGAAACCATCTTTATCTGATTTAGCCATAATGCAAAACATCCTCTTTACGGTCAGATTTTAGAATAAAGAGACTTCTTGACATGCAAAGAAAACGCTTTATAGTTCGGTTTATGGATATCAAAAAAGCAATCGAACTGGCCGGAGGCCGACAGGCAGTATCCGAAAAGTGCGGGGTCACCAACCAGGCCATCCAGCTGTGGCTCTCCAACGGGCGCTTGCCACTGTCCGAAATCACCGGCAAATCGAATCACGCAAGGGTCATTGCCGAGATGGCGGCTGGCAACGGTCATAACATCGACCCGATCGACCTCTGCCCCGGCGCTCTCCAGTACATGCAGCAGCCTGATTCGGAGGCGGCCTGAATGAGTGACCAAAAAAAAACAACCATGCTCGGGCGCATCGCCTGCTTTTTCGGTTTCCACGACTGGCTGTTTTTTCCATCAACCAAAGTTTGCGGGCGGGATGGCTGCGATGCGTATCGCAAGCTGCCTTCCCCGCAAAAGACAGAATCATGACCGGTCTCCCCCCCCCTACCGGTCGTGACGGAGCGCTGGCTATGAGCCAGCCAGCACTCCTCGAATTTACAGGATCGCCTGCTTCTATCCGTCATTCCGGCGAAGGCCGGAATCCATACGCCATCGGCGCCCGGGCGCCCTTCGAATCGGAGGTATAAATTATGGTCAAGCATCACGTACCCCACACCATCGGCATCGCCGACTGCATTGAGAAAGCGAAGGTGGCGATCCGCCATCACACCACCATCATGCACTGCACCGAAGAGCGTGACAGGCAGGCATACATGAACGCACGCCGCAACCTGCGACTGGCCGAGGCCAACCTCCGCGCATGGGAGATGGCCCGTCCCGGTGGTGCCGCGTGACCACCTATAAGTATATCTGCTCTCGCGGACATCTTCACCGCTCACAGTTCTCAGCCGACAGCTGCCACTGGTGCCGCCGTGCAGGCCGCCCTCCATTTGGCGGAAACCGAAACTCAGAAGAAAGGATGAGCCCTGCGCCATGCAGCCATCGCCGAGATAGGAAATTGAGCTTTGCCTTGAATTCAGAGATAGCCCCCCACTCTGGTCTTGTGCGAGAGAGCTTGGGGGGCACCCAATCATGACCCGAACAGCTGTCGGCTATATCCGCGTCAGCACCGACAAGCAGGTGGACGGCGACAGTCTCGATGCGCAGCAGGAGCGGATCGCACTCTACTGCAAGCTCTACGGTCTCGATCTGCATCTGATGTGCAGCGATGAAGGGGTTAGTGGTCGTGGTATGGACGCGCGAGGTGGGCTTCAGCATGCACTCTCCAAACTGGGCGAGCATCCCGGAGCCGTGCTGGTCACTACCAAGCTGGACAGATTCTCCCGCAACACCGTCGAGGCGCTGCTGACCGAGGAGCGGATCCGCAAGATGGGTTGTGCCCTGCACGTGATCGATATCGGTGGCGGCAGTGTCGACACCTCCACGGCCATGGGCCTCTTCATCTTCACCATCGCGGCCGGTCAGGCTACCTTCGAATCGATGCGCATCGGCGAGCGGGTGAAGGACTCTGTCAACCTCAAACGCTCGCGCGGCGAACAGCACTCCGCTGAAGCTCCGTATGGATGGCGCTACGAAGATGGCAAGCGGCTGCCGCATGTATCCGAACAGATCACGCTCCGTAAAATATGGGAATACAGACGTGATGGCGACGGCTATACGGCCATTGCCAACATTCTGGGCGCCAATAATAACAAGACCAGGGGCGGCCGACAGGTATGGGCGCCCTCCACGGTTAGCGCCATTCTCAATAACCCCGTCAATGCGGAGCTTTTCGAGCAGTGGGAGGAGGAGCAAAACCATGCAGAGCATTCTGCTGCTGCATGTGAATCGCTGTCACCGTCTGTTGATGACACTTCCAGACAGGGAGGTGCGAGATGAGCATCGAGCAGGATCGAGCCAGAGAGATCATTCATTGTGCACTGCATGATTGCATTGTGCGAGTTCCTGGCGGCAGCCGCTTCCAGCGCTTCGGTAAGCCGATCAAGGAGTTCGGCGTCAAGCTGGCTGCCAGGGTATTAGGCACCACGCCCGACCAGATACGCAACATGGCCGATACGAACAAGCCGGATCACCGCTTCTACTTCGACCAGCTGGTCGACCTGCATCTGGACGGGATGGATCCCGCATGGCTCGACGAGCTTGAGCACGCCATCAGCCGCGTGGCCTTTACCGTTCCGGATGTCCGTCACCACGACGATCTCTCCCGCGAGCTGATGCGCGCCATTGATGAGTTCGGAGATGTCGGCCGATCCATGGCCGAGGCCCTGGCTGACGGAAGAGTGACCAGGAAAGAGTTTGCGCACTTCGATCGGGAGTGCGACGAGGCGATCGGCGCGCTCGCAGAGTTGCGCGAAGCATTTCGGGCAAAGGTGAAGTGATGGGCGTCGCGGACGGCATCACCAACCTGAGCGTGGCGCAGAAGCGGCTCTCCGAATTCATGGCAGCTCACAGCGCTTCAATCAATGAGTGCGCGAAGATCATGGGCGTTGGCAATCCGAAGGTGTTGCGACAACTGCTGAAGCAGAAGAAGGGCAACAATCTCTATCAGGAGAACGTCATCTCGGCGTTCGGTGTGACGGGTGTGGACAGATCTCTCGCGGTGCTTGAAAAGCTGCGCGGCGGAAACAGAGAGGGCGCAGACATGGGTAAAGTGTCAACGGACCAACAAGGTCGCAAGCGGTTCAATCATGGCCGCCATAACACGCAAGTGACGCAGGAGCAGCATGACACCATTGTGCAGCGTCTGAAGGCATACCGCGAGCGCAATGCACTGCAGTGGAAAGAGGTGGCTGAGAGGCTCAACTCAACCGGTGCCGATTATAAGTTCGCCGCCTCGCGAATAAGTGTGGTGCTGTCGCCATCCAGCAAGCCGCTGTCTCAGAAATTCTTCGAGTTTTACGAACAGAGCCTGTCCAGGCTTGAATTGCGGGAGAACCACGAACATACAGAAGAGTTGGACGCCCTGCCTGATCAGTGCCCGGACATGCAGGATGTAGACGACCACGCCAAAGGCGCGACTGCTGCAGACAAGATCATGGACGACACGGCGCATGACGGCCTCGACTGCATGGATGCAGGATGGATGCAGGATGGATGCAGGACGCAGTTGCCGAGGATGCAGAAGACCACTCACCGGCAGAAGGCCACAACAGCGCAGGTATTCCCAACGAGACGGAGACGATAGAGATCGTTCCGGAGGCAAGGTTGCGCGGCGCGATGCGGGAGCTTCTTCAAACGGAGACCGGCTACACAGCCGAGGAGCTGCGCAGTATCGGTAATGATATTGATCTGATCATGGCGGCCCGCCGCATGGGTGCCGCCGTTCGCATCACTGTCGATACGGGGGTGGCGGCATGACGATAGGAAGGAGCGCAGGTTGGGCAGGAGCCGGCTGAGGTGGACGCCATTAATGCCCTCTTCGAGCTCGGCGGCGCATTCGCCGTGATCCCGTCGATCATCGCAGCCTGGCGTGCGAAGCAGATCGTCGGCATCTCGATCGCCACCAGCCTCTTTTTCACCAGCTGGGGTTGGTGGAACATCTTCTACTACCCATCACTCGATCAAACACTCTCCGCGATGGCTGCAGGGCTTCTGGCGGGCACAAACAGTATCTGGCTTTACCAGATTTGGTACTACGGAAGGACTAAGCCCACAAGGTGCGCGAGCTGTGAAAATGGCTTTGATGGCACGGGCGGCAATGGCTTTCAGCCATGCAGCTGTAAAAAGGAGGTATGATGAGCATCAACGAATGTATCGAACATGGATGCAGTGACCTGACGGACAGCATCAGCGGGCTGTGCGAACTCCACGAGGAAAAATACCAGGCGCGACGCAGGGAACTGCGGGCCAGAGAGCCGGTTGATCATCCGCTCGAAGAGCAGCTGGCTGCGATGGGCGCAGGAATCTGCTGATGAAGATCGAGCGTAAACACATCTTCTGCGACGCCAGTCCCGCACGGCGAAAGTTCGGTCAGGACTACCGCCGGCAAATCGCACTGGAGGTCTGCCTGACGCGCGACTGCCCGTTCCGGAACCGCTGCAGCGAATACAATGCCGTGCCTCTCTCTGTTGAGGTCGAGGCGGTGGATGAGGCGCGCCGGCATGGACATGCCGTGACCTTTGTCCGCCAGGCCACCCTCGGAGGTGTTCGGTGAAGGTCTATGGATGGGATGACACAGGCCCGTTTCGCGGCGAGATGGAAGCCGCCACTGTCGACGCTTCAACGGTCAACTTTGGCATGGGCTGCTGTGCATCGGAAATCGGATGGGAGCGAGCCTTCACATCCTTTTCCGAAGCAAAACGAGCGCTGATTGATGAAATGAAAAGCGAATCCGTTGACCCCGATCTGATCGATAATGTTCGCGGACTCAAAGCCTCATTCGTTCCGGTGGTTGAGATATGAAGGCTCCGCTGCAGATCCCGCTGCTGGAGGTGGTGAGATGAGCGAAGCGCGATTCAAAACCATGCGTGTTGAGCATAAGGAGTGGCCACGTGGTTAAGTCTCCTGTGATCGTGGATCCGCGCGGCAGGCCGAGCTGGCTCGGGTTCCGGACCCGGAAAGAGGCACAGGCCAAGTGTGCCGAGCTCAATGGCGAGCTCCGCCGCACGGTGCCGGCTGTGCGTGGTGACTACTACCGCATCGATGATTGTGACAGCAACCCACTGACCATCGACGATGTGCTGGAGGTCGTCAGGACTGAGATGACCGATGCGCAGCGCGCCGCGCTGATCAGATCGCTGGAGATGAATATATGAAAGCGTTCCACGTCTGGTGTGTCGACGGATGGTCATGCCTGGTGTTCGCTACATCGGCAAGTAAGGCGAAGGCGGCATTCTGGCGCGCATGGAAGAGTGAACTCGACAACGACTGGCGCCAGGCATGGCGGGCGCTCAACCTGGTGGTGAAGGCGAAGCTGGAGGCGGTAGAGAGCGGGATCACCACTTTCGAGGATGAGTTTCTTGCTCACATCATGCTGCCAGATGGCTCCACGGTCGGTCATCTGATGCGACCGCAGCTGGAGGCGGCTTACGACTCCGGATCGATGCCGAAAGGGCTGCCCGGATTGACATTCGAAGGAGGCCGGTAATGCCTGAACTAGTCACGATCGAACGGCGGGTGAAGGAGGCTGTGTCTGGCCTTATTTACGGTGGACGGACGGAAGAGATCAGCAAGGAGCATTCACTTGTTGAAGATCTCGGGTTCGATTCTCTCGACATCGTCAGACTGGAACTGGAGATCGAAGATCAATTCGGCATCACCATTGCCGACAAAGAAATGGAGCGGCTGGTCACCGTCGATCACATCATCGGCTATGTCATAGAGAACATGCCGGAGGATCCGTGGCAGGAGGTGCAGGGATGAGCCAAACGGCAGCCATCGAAGAGTTTGATGAGGATCCCATCTGTCTGGAAGCGGCAGCGGGCATCCTCAACCTCCATCCGGAGAAGACACGACTGCTGGCGAAGACGGGTAAAATCCCGGCGGCTCAGATCAATGGCAGGGGTAAGTGGTATTTCTATGCCTCGGAGCTGAGGGGCTGGCTGCGCGAACAGATGCGCGCCAATATGAACAAAGATCAGAGAGGTGAGGCGGTATGTCAAAGATCTACAAAAGGAAAAACAGGGACGGCACCTACACGTTCCACGTCTCGATCTCCATCAAGGGCATCGACCGAGTTAGAGAGACGACTGGGATTAGATCGGACGAGCCGGAAGCCCTTAACCGCGCCAAAGAGTACCTGAGCCGGCGTGAAACAGAGCTATGGCGAGAAGCGAAGTTCGGCGAACGGCCTCAATATCTGTGGGAAGAGGCGGTATTGAAGTGGCTGGAGGAGAATGCTCACAAGAAGTCGCTGCATACCGACGAGAGCCGTCTTAAATGGTTATACCCGCACCTGAAGGGTGTCCGGCTGGCCGACATCAACCGCGATGTCGTCGAAAAGCTGATGCGCAAAAAGGAGAAAGACAACGTCTCGGCGGCCACTATCAACCGGCACGCGGCGCTCATCCGCTCCATCCTCTACACAGCCTGCCACGAGTGGGGCTGGATCGATGCGGCGCCGAAAATCCGCATGCGGCCGGAGAATAACGACAAGATCACATGGGCAACCGAGGAAGAGATGTACAACATCATCCTGCCACAGATCGCTGCCAATGATGGCAATGCGGATCTGGTCGATGCCGTGGAGTTCACACTCAATACCGGGCTGCGCGAACAGAACGCATGCCAGCTGCAGTGGCAGCAGGTCTTTCTCGATGCAGGAGCGGACAGCTTCATGAGCGTCTATGAGACGAAGAATGGTGAGCCGCTGACCACACCGCTCAACAGCCGGGCGGTGGAGATTCTGCGCCGGCAGATCGGGAGGCATCCGCAGCGGGTGTTCACCTACAATGGCCGGCCACGATCGAATCTGAACACATCGGCCTACAAGAAGGCGATTCGCCGGGCCATGGTACTCATCCGCGAACAGTACGGCTATCTGCCGGAGCGGCTTGAGGAGTTCAACTGGCACAGCCTGCGCCATACCTGGGCGACATGGATGGCGATGAAGGGATGCCCGCTGGCTGAACTGCAGAAGCTGGGCGGCTGGAAAAAACCGGAAATGGCAATGCGCTACATGCACTTCAACATGCAGCACCTCGGAAAATTCAGCGAACTGATCGCCAAAACACGCCCGAATCTAAAGGTGGTGAATTCATGACTATAGACACAAATTTGACACAGCCCCAAAAAAAGGAAAAAGCGCCCCACACTATAGATGCAGCGCTTTCCCTTTCCTTTCAAGGCTTTGGAATGGCTCCCCGAGCAGGACTCGAACCTGCGACATATGGATTAACAGTCCACCGTTCTACCAACTGAACTATCGGGGAATAGGGCGGCGAACGGTACGAATCAGGTATGAAGCTGTCAACAGAGGAATCGCCGCCTTTTTCCTGAATGAAATTTTGGCTTGCCATTAAGGGAACAGATACCGCAATATACGTGATATTTGTTAGTTACGTCTTTTTCATGTTATAGTGCATGAACACAGGAGGGCAATCTCATTGAATAACAGCGCTTTTTGGAAATCTGACTGGGTTCTCGGACTTGGTATTACGCTGTTATTTTGCCTGGCCTACCTGACCGGGTTCGGACCCACGCTCTATCTGGAACAAAAAGCGTATGACCTTGGTGTCTCTGCAAGCATCACATCGGCTGACAACCGCATTGTTATTCTGGATATCGACAACAGCTCCATTGAACGGATTGGACGCTGGCCATGGCCCCGCTCCGTGGTCGCCGATGTGATCCGGAAGCTCTCTGACGCTGATGCACGCCTGATCGGTGTCGATATATTCTACAGTGAAAAACAGCAGGCACCAAGAAGTGCTCAGACTCATCTGCAACTGGCCAATATCCTGAGACAGCAGGGTAAAATTGAAGAGGCCGACAAGATAATCGCTGAAGCACTTGAAATGGATGAAGATCTGCAACTGATTAATGCCACCCGTAACAGTGGCATTGTCTTCATGCCGATGTTTTTTGATGCCGGCGTTCCATACGGCCGCCCCGATGCCGAGCTTCCCGATTATGTAAGCCGTATGGTAGTCAAAAATATTGGGGAAGAGATTGAGGGCGCATCTCCACTGAACGCTGTCAAACTGCACTACCCGTTCCCTGAGCTGGCCAAAGCCGTTGCCGGAATGGGATACCTGAATGTTACCACCGACAGTGACGGCGTTCTGCGCACGGAGCCTCTGGTGGTAAACTATTACGGTGACTATCTGCCTTCGATGTCTCTGGCCATCGCAGCCAAAGAACTTAACCTGACCATGAGTGATATCCGCATTAATATCGGTCGTAATGTTGAGCTCGGGCATCTCGATATCGGTACCAATGCGAATATGTATCTCTACCCGGCCTTCTATGGTGATGGTACGGGAAGCAGCTTTAAACACTACTCTTTCCATGACCTGAGTTCCGGCCGTGTTCCGGCCAGGGTGTTCAAGGATAAAATCGTCCTGATCGGCGTCACCGCAACCGGCATCGGCGAAACGCATGTGACCCCTATCGACAACCAGATGTCCGGTGTCGAATACCATGCCCATGTCATCCAGAGTATCCTGAACGAAGAATTTTTCACCAGACCACCAGAGGCAGTCATGATTGAGCTGTTGCTGCTGTTTGCTGTCGGCCTCTACCTGAGCGTTCTGCTGCTGCGGCTCAGCGCAATGGCGGGCGCTATCGTTTCACTGCTAATACTGGCCACCCTCTTCGGCACCAGTTTCATGCTGCTGCTTACCTCCGCTGTCTGGATTCAGACTGTGACAGCATCTCTGCTGCTGCTCTTCGGCCATATGATGTTGACCACCAAGCACCACTTTGCCAGTGAAGATGCGCGTGAAAAGCTTTCATCCGACTCTGCCGAAACCAACAAAATGCTTGGCCTCTCCTTTCAGAGCCAGGGCATGCTGGACATGGCCTTTGACAAGTTTCGCAAATGCCCGCTCAATGATGATATTCTCTCAGTTCTCTACAATCTGGCACTCGATTTTGAGCGCAAACGTCAGTTCAACAAGGCTACAGCCGTTTATGAACACATGGCTGAACATAACTCCAACTACAAGGATATCCAGGTCAGAATGGAGCGGGTCAAGAATGCAGGTGAGACTGCTATCTTTGGCGGTACTGCCGGCAATGCCATGTCTACGCTGCTGATTACCGGTGGTGCGAAACCGACTCTGGGTCGTTACGAAATCATAAAAGAACTCGGTAAGGGTGCTATGGGTACGGTCTATCTCGGCAAAGACCCGAAAATCAACCGCGAAGTGGCCATCAAAACCATGGCGCTCTCACAGGAGTTCGAGCCGGATGAGCTGGAAGAGGTAAAAGAGCGTTTCTTCCGTGAGGCCGAGACGGCCGGCATGCTCAACCATCCCAACATCGTTACCATTTATGACGCGGGTGACGAACACGACCTTGCCTATATCGCCATGGAGTTCCTGAGTGGAAGCGACCTTGCCCCCTACACCAAGAAAGGCAAGCTCTTCCCTGTGGGTGCAACCATGAAGATATGCGGAAAGGTTGCAGAGGCGCTTCACTATGCTCACAGCCAGAACGTTGTGCATCGTGACATCAAACCAGCGAACATCATGCTGCTGAAAGATAAAACCGTGAAAGTGACCGACTTCGGTATTGCCCGTATCACGGCATCGAGCAAGACCAAAACAGGTGTTGTACTCGGCACACCATCCTACATGTCGCCCGAACAGCTCTCGGGCAAGCATGTCGATGGCCGCTCTGATATATTCTCGCTCGGCGTAATGCTCTATGAGATGCTGACCGGTGTACGTCCCTTCAGGGGTGATTCGATGGCAACACTCATGTTCCAGATCGCCAATGAGCCGCATCCGGACATACGGGAACATCGAAAAGAGCTGCCGGAGAGCATTGCCAAACTTATCGATCTTATGCTGGCCAAAGATTCGGCCACCCGAATTGCTAATGGGAATCAGGTCGTTCGTGGTATCATCGGCTGCCTGAAGGATGTCAAAACCATGGGAGATAGCAGATGAGTTCAATTGAAATGCATGCTACCACAGATGTTGGTGTTAAGCGTAAGCATAATGAGGACTGTGTTGGCATCACCCCTGAACTTGGCTTTGCCATTCTCGCCGATGGTATGGGTGGCCACAATGCAGGTGAAGTCGCCAGTGCCATGGCCGTTGAAGTTACCAGCCGTATTCTGAGCGGCCGTCTCACCAAAATGCAGGAAGCACAACTTGATGAAGATACCGGGTTCGCCGGCGAATCGATTCTGGCCAGAGAAGGCATTACCATGGCAAACAACGCCATCTTCGAAGCCTCCCAGCAGAAACCCGAATGTGCAGGCATGGGCACAACCATTGTGGCCGCTATTTTCTATGCGGACCGTTTGACTGCCGCACACGTGGGAGATTCGCGCATATACCGCCTGCGTAATGATATTCTGAGCCATGTCACTGAGGATCACTCACTGATTCAGGAGCAGGTTCGAAGAGGCCTTCTGACAGCAGATGATGCCCGCAACTCTGCCATCAAGAATCTGGTAACCCGTGCCCTGGGTGTTGAGCCTGATGTTGAGCCTGATATCGTAGAGGACATTGTTCAGGCAGGAGATCTCTATCTGATGTGCTCTGACGGACTGACTGATGTCGTTCCTGATGAGGCGATTCGGCTAACACTGATCCAGCATATCAAAGACCTGCGGAAATCTGCCGCACAACTGATACAGTTGGCCAATGATGCTGGAGGGCCGGATAACATTTCAGTCATTCTGGTCAAAACTCAAAAATATTTTCATCGCAAGCAGGGCTTGCTTTCGAAGATTTTTGGGCGTTAATATGACAACGATGCAAATAGTGGAGGCAAGCAATGGCCTGTAAGCTTATCTTAAAGTTCAAGGATACCGTCATCTCTGAGATTCCTCTCGACAAAGAGGAAACAACGATCGGACGTAAGCCTGAAAATACCATTCACGTTGACAACCTCGCAGTCAGCGGCCGCCATGCACGTGTGCTAAGAATAGGCAACAAGACGATCCTTGAAGATCTTGGAAGCACCAACGGCACTTTTGTTAACGACAAGCAGGTTACCAAGCATATCCTCCAGCATGGTGACTCTATCGTGATCGGCAAACATGTACTGACCTTTGTCTCCCTTGATGACAAACCGGCAGCGGCAGAGCCCGAACCGGAAGAGGAAGAGACGGATATGGACAAAACCATGGTCATCACACCTCAGACACGCTCTGCGATGATATCGAAAAACGGGGCATCTCCATCAACTGCGCCAGCCATGCCACTGGCGGGGCTGCAGATCATAGCCGGGCCACAGGCTGGCAAAAGCATGGAGCTCACCGCCTCCCTGACAAGTATGGGCAAGGGTGAAAGCTGCCGCATCAAGGTTAAGGGCTTTACGGTTGGTAAACAGGCTGCCGTTATTACCCGCAGGCCTACCGGCTATCACATTGCCCATCTTGAGGGTTTGGCTAAATCCAAGGTTAATGGCGAAGTCGTCGGCGATCAGCCGCGCACCCTGAAAGACGGTGACATCATCGAACTGGGTGATACGAAGATCGAATTTTATATTAAATCAGACTAACCGTGCGTATGCCCGATCAGGTTCGGGCGTGCAGATTAAAGAGCCGGTCGTACTCCTCCAGCGCATAACGATCTGTCATGCCGGCAATGTAGTCGGCAATCACCCGCGCCCTGCGCGAGATGGTGTCACTCTCTCCCAGCTTCTCCTGTGGACCTTCAGGCAGCATCTCAGGCTTCTCCATATAGGCTGAGAATATCCCCTGAATCACCTTTTCTGCTTTTACAGCCATGCGCACCACGCGATAGTGCTTATACATATGCTGCAGAAGGTAGCGTTTGAGCTCACCATTCATATGTCTCACCTGTTGCGAGAAGCCGACAAGAAGCTTTTCAGATTTTCGAACATCCTCAAGTGATTCGATACCGTTCTCGCTGATCCGCCGCCCCGTCTCTTCAATCACATCAAGAATCAGATGGTTGATCATTCTGCGGACAGTTTCACTGACAACCATCCGCTCCTCTATTCCGGGGAACTCCCGGTTCACTATCTCGTAATGCATACGAAACAGCTCCACCTCATTAAGGCCGTCAACCGTCAGCATACCGGCACGGACACCATCATCGATGTCATGGTTGTTGTAGGCAATCTCATCCGCCAGATTTCCGATCTGTGCTTCAAGAGAGGCCTGTTCATGCAGGTTGAATTCGGTCAGATCACTATTTTTCGGTATATCATGTGGAGAGTTGTGCTTTACAATACCCTCCCGCGTCTCATAACTGAGGTTCAGGCCCGGAAACCCGACATAACGGTGTTCCAGTGACTCAACCACCCTGAGTGACTGCCGGTTATGCTCAAAGCCACCGTAAGGCTTCATCATCTCATTCAGCGCATCCTGCCCTGAATGGCCGAAAGGGGTGTGGCCGAGATCATGGGCCAGTGCCACCGCCTCGGAAAGATCCTCATGCAGATGCATGGCCCGGCATATTGAGCGTGCAATCTGAGCCACTTCAATGGAATGTGTCAGTCGGGTTCGATAGTGGTCACCTTCATGATTCACAAAAACCTGGGTCTTATATTCGAGTCGCCTGAATGCAGTAGAGTGGATGATTCGGTCCCGGTCACGCTGAAAAGGATTTCTGGTGGCCGATTCCACCTCTTCAAAACGTCTCCCCCGCGAGCTCTCAGAGCGGCATGCGTAAGCTGCAAGAATCGACTCATAGCTGTCAGTCACTGTCGGGCAGCTTCCATCATCTCAACCACTTCGCGTGCCACTACTGCCGGCTCAACCGCCTGAATGACAGGCCTGCCGACAACAAGATAATCCGAACCGCATTCGATGGCATAACCGGGGTCGGCAATACGCTTCTGATCCTGGGTATCCTGACCCCCCCAGCGGATGCCGGGG
>JAIPJD010000053.1 GCA_021734365.1 Mariprofundaceae bacterium
GCCCAATGCTCAATCTGTTTGGGAGGTGTTCGATGCTGAGCTTTTGCATACAGCTTCGCATCATTTACAAGGTTATCAGAAAGTTTAATCGCTACTGACATTACAAACTCCTTATTACACAACAAAGAGGTACGATAACAGTAAAAGGTATTCTTATGCAACCTTTAGTATCTAAAGAAACCTTTCCTTAACCCTTAAGCAACCCGGCCACCGCAGCCAGCGCCTCTTTCAGCTTATCAGGCTCACTGCCACCGGCCATCGCCATATCAGGCTTACCACCACCCTTGCCGCCGCAGAGCATTGCCACTTCGCGTACAATATTGCCTGCATGGTATCTGCCAACAAGATCACTGGTGACACCGGCAATCAACTGCACCTTGGGCCCGTTCTTCATGCCGAAGACAATCACCCCCGATTTCAGTTTGCCTTTTGCCTTGTCCATGAAGTCGCGGAGGTCTTCAATGCCGGAAACTTCAGCCGTGAGCAGTTTGATACCACCGTCATCAACAGCCGTGCCGATCAGATCGTCGAGTATGCCGGTGGACTGCTTGCCTTTCAGGCTGGTCAACTCCCTCTCGGCCTCCTTCAGCTTTGACTGCAGTGCAGCAACCGCATCGGATACCTCGAAAGGACGCACCTTCACCTGCCCTGCCACTTCATTCAGCTGCTCCACATCAGCAATAAAGCTCCGGTAGGCCGCTTCACCGGTTATCGCCTCGATCCGGCGTACACCGGCTGCAATACCGGCCTCGGAAATAATGCGGAACGGGCCGATATCACCGGTTCTGAAAACATGCGTGCCGCCACACAGCTCGGTTGAAAAGCCTGCACTTACAACACGCACCTCATCACCATACTTCTCACCGAAGAGCGCCATGGCACCTGAGGCAATCGCGTCATCCTGGGTGATCAGGTTTGTCTCGACCGGATCGTTGGCCCAGACGGCTGCGTTCACACGCGCCTCAATCTCCCTCTTCTCCTCAGTTGTAACCGGCTGATGGTGTGAGAAGTCGAAACGCAAACGCTCGGCATTGACCAGAGAGCCTGCCTGCTTCACATGCTCACCGAGCACGTCACGCAGTACAGCATGCATCAGATGGGTTGCGGTATGGTTGCGGCGAATGGCGTCACGTCGACCACCCTCAACACTAAAATGGGCCGTACCACCGCTCGTGATAGAGCCTTTGGTTACTTTACCCACATGAACAACAAGATCAGAGAGCAGCTTCTTGGTATCGAATACCGTGAACAGAGCATCGCCTACCGTGATTGTGCCGTTATCACCTACCTGACCACCGGATTCACCATAAAATGGCGTCTGGTTGGCAATCAGCCACCCCTTTTCGCCTTCAGCCAGAGCATCAACGGCAGTTTCACCCTGAATCAGCCCGGTAATCACGCCTTCAGCAACCAGAGTAGAGTACCCCAGGAACTCGGTCGGGCCATGTTTCTCGCGCAGTTCATACAGCGCCTTCGGAATTGCAGACTCGCCGCTTCCGCCCCATGCCGCACGGGCACGCTGGCGCTGCTCTTCCATGCATACTTCAAAGCCATCCATATCGAGGCCGACATTGCGATTTCTGAGGATATCGGCCGTCAGGTCGGTCGGAAACCCGAATGTGTCGTAAAGGGTGAAGAGCGTTTTGCCCGGAATCGTGCCACCGGCACCGGCCTCATCAACCGCCTGCTCCACCAGTCTCAAACCCTTGTCGAGCGTCTTGATAAAGCGCTCCTCTTCGATACGAATCACCTGCTCGATGTTCGACTGCGCCTCAACCAGCTCAGCGAAGTGGTTGCCCATCTCACGCACCAGTGCATCGACCAGCTTGTAGATAAAGGCATCGTTCATGCCCAGCAGGCGGCCGTGACGACAGGCACGGCGAAGAATGCGGCGCAGCACAAAACCACGGCCCTCATTCGACGGCAACACACCATCGGCCATCAGGAAAGAGACTGAACGCAGATGATCGGCCAGCACCCTCAGAGATACATCCTGCTCACTGTTCTCGCCGAACGTCACACCGGTGACATCACAGGCTGCGGCAATCAGATTTTTGAACAGGTCAATACTGTAATTATCGTGCGTGCCCTGCATGACTGCAGCCATACGCTCAAGCCCCATGCCGGTATCAACCGATGGCTTCGGCAACGGATTAAGCGTGCCCTCTTCATCGCGGTCGTACTGCATGAACACCAGATTCCATATCTCGACATAACGGTCGCCATCCTCTTCGGGCGTGCCCGGAGGACCTCCCGGGATTTGCTTGCCATGATCGTAGAAAATTTCAGAGCACGGGCCACACGGGCCGGTGTCACCCATCGCCCAGAAGTTGTCCTTGGCTCCAATTCTTGCAATCCGATCAGCGGGAACACCAATCTCTTTGGCCCAGATATCGTAAGCCTCGTCATCCTCTTCAAAAACGGTAACAAAGAGGCGTGCCGGATCAAGCTTCATCTCAACGGTCAAAAACTCCCAGGCGTAAGCGATCGCTTCCTTTTTGAAATAGTCACCAAAGGAGAAATTTCCCAGCATCTCAAAGAAGGTATGGTGGCGAGCGGTATGGCCGACATTCTCCAGGTCGTTGTGTTTGCCGCCTGCGCGGACACACTTCTGACTGCTTGCAGCGGTGGTATAGGAACGGGTCTCGTTGCCGAGAAAGACGTGCTTGAACGGAACCATGCCCGCATTGGTAAACATCAGAGTCGGATCACCATGCGGCACCAATGAACTGGATGCGACCAGTTCATGCCCCTTATCCGCAAAGTAATCGAGAAACTTTTTACGTATTTCCGATGTTTTCATTATTACTCCAAACCAATAACATTCAATCAACGCCCCACACACAGGGATGTGTGTGCAAATTATGGGCTGACCCCAGACCATAATTTGTAAGGGTAGTGAAAATGACGCTTTTCGCTACCCGTCCAAGTAAAAGGGCAGGATGCCCTTCTTACGTATCAATCATTCAGCGCAGCGAGAATCGTAGCAGCATCATAGCCCCTGTTCCGCAAAAAACGGGCATGACGCTGCCACACCCGCTCATCATGCCGCCGCAGCCGCTGTGGATCGCGACTATCTAACAGTTCCCTGCATGCCTGGGCCGCATCAAATGAGCTTTGTGCCTCTTCCAGAGCTGCCTGCAGAGCCGCCTCATCTACACCCTTCCGCGCAGCCTTCGCCGCCGCCATCCATGGTGCTTCACCGCGCTGCATCCGGTATCTCAAGAATGCCTCGGCATAACGCGAATCACTCAGGTAACCATAATTCTTCAGCTCTTCAATGGCGGAATCAGCAGCGATCTCATCAAAACCACGCCGGGCAAGTTTGCCCCGAACCTCCGCCTCACAGTGCTCCCGCCGTGTCAGCATGCGCAGTGCTGCTGAGTAGGCCGCCTTAACGTCTACGTTCATTGCAAACCATCAACATTCATTGCGGACGGTCGGGCAACCCTTTACTTGGCGGCCGCTTTTTCCTTGGCAGCCGCTTTTTCTTCCTTGCTGCCAATACCGAGGTCGGCACGGACCTTGGCTTCAATGTCGGCCAGTATTTTGGGATTCTCTTTCAGATAGGTGATGGCGTTGTCGCGCCCCTGCCCGATCCGCTCTGTACCAATCGCATACCAGGCACCACTCTTCTTCACATGACCGTTATCGACACCCAGATCGAGTACTTCACCGGCATGCGATACCCCCTCACCATACATGATGGAGAAGTGAGCCAGCTTGAACGGTGGTGCCATCTTGTTTTTCACCACCTTCACCTTGGTCTCATTACCGAGAATCTCATCCCCCTTCTTGATCGCACCGGTACGGCGAATATCCAGGCGAACAGAGGCGTAGAACTTCAGCGCATTACCACCGGTGGTGGTCTCGGGATTTCCGAACATGACACCGATCTTCATACGAATCTGGTTGATGAAGATCACCATGGTCTTGGATCTTGAAATCGAAGAGGTGAGTTTACGCAGTGCCTGGCTCATCAGACGCGCCTGCAGACCCATGTGCGAATCGCCCATATCACCCTCAAGCTCGGCGCGTGGCGTCAGCGCCGCCACCGAATCGACAACGATAATGTCAAGTGCACCGGAACGGGTCAGCATATCAACCACCTCAAGCGCCTGCTCGCCCGAATCGGGCTGCGAGACCAGCAGATCGTCAAGATTTACGCCCAGATTCTGTGCGTAGGTCGGATCCATTGCATGCTCGGCATCAACAAAAGCTGCCGTACCGCCCGCCTTCTGTGCCTCAGCCACGGCATGCAGTGCCAGTGTTGTTTTGCCGGAGGATTCCGGACCATAAATTTCAATCACACGGCCACGCGGGTAACCGCCTATTCCAAGTGCGGCATCCAGTGCAATGGAGCCGGAAGAGATCACATCCACATCCACTTTTGACTGATCACCCAGACGCATAATCGTACCCTTGCCAAATTGACGCTCAATCTGACTCAGTGCGGTATCCAGTGCCTTCTCTTTATCGGACATATCTTTTCCCCTCAAATCTGAACTCTTCAAGCTTACGGTATTTTGCACCATCCGGATGCAGTGTGGATTGAAAGAGCGACAGGCTCTCAGCTTCCCACATAAGCTTCGGAAACGGCGGCATCTCCGCCAATATTACGGCACTGATCGGTGCCGTAAACTCACCGGCCCTGGCCAGAGTAATATGCCCCCTGAAAGGAGCCTCTCTGGCCGAGCGCTTGCCCTTGGTTTTACGAACCGTAGCACGACCTGCACGCCTGCAACAACGTGCTATTTCTTTCAGCTCACGGCTCCCCTCCAGATCATCAACACCGGCCCAGAGAACACGTGGCTTTGAAAACCTCGGGAAGGCCCCAAAGCCGGCTGTTTTCAGCCCGATTGGAGTGTTGACACCGGGCAGTTCACCCTCGCGAATGCGCCCGCTTTTAAGCGGCTCCTTGATCGTACCCCGCACGTATTCAGCCAGCGCCTCGGCAAGACCATCCACCCGACCACCCTCAACATCACCATAAAAAGCGAGGGTCAGGTGCCAGTTTTTTATCGGCACATCGCGCCAGTCACCGGGCGGGAGCTGTGTGGCCGCCTGCAGCCACCAGGCATGAATCTCCTCACACACCTCAAATGGCGTTTCCAGAGCGGCGAACAGTCTCATCAGAGGGCCGGATCAGCCTTTGAAATCCCGGGCCAGTAGAAAGAATTCCGGTGAAGATTTTCGGCTGGCTGCCGGTTTGATGTTTTTTATGCTCTTAAACGCACTCCCCAGATCTCGCCGGAATCCGTCATACCCCTCACCCATAAAGGTTTTCATCAACAGTGCACCGCCGGGCTTCAGATGTGCTTTGGCAAAGTGGAGTGTCATCTCATTCAATCCGATCATGCGCATCTGATCGACCAGCTTGTTGCCGCTCATCTCCGGTGCCATATCTGAGATCACCAGATCGATTGACCGCCCGTTCAACGCCTCATCCAGTGCCCGCTGCCCTTCCGGCGAGTCGAAATCACCTTCAATCAGTATGACCCCTTCTATCGGATTCAGCGGCAGAAGGTCGATACCGATCACCACTCCATCCGGGCCAAGCCGTTGGCCGACCTCTTCGCTCCATGAACCCGGTGCACAGCCAAGATCAACCACGACACTGTTCTTTTTAATGATCAGGCCATGTTCATCAAGAATTTCGGTCAGTTTGAACACGGCCCGGGAGCGTTTCCCCTCCCGCTGAGCCTGTTTCACATGCGGATCGTTCGCATGGCGCTGGAACCAGGCCGATGTCTTGCGATCTTTTTTACTTTTCGACTGTTTGGCCACGGTTATTTTCTTTCCTCTGGCTTCTTGCTCTTCTCCGCCTCTCTTTCACGCTGATGGCGGGAAACATTCTTCTCGCTGCTGCTGAACAGGAACTTGCCGGAGAGCGTGCACCCCTTCATGCCGGGATCACACTTCTTGCCGGGCACACGCTTACACATTCCATCCTTCTCGTGCGGGCAACCCCAGCCACTCATGTCGAGCCAACCTGTTTTCTTTCATGCAGGAATTTCAGCAGCAGCAGGATTGCAGGCAGCAGATGCCAGAAGAGATCAAAGATATCGACCGGTTTTGTCAGTGATCCGTCCGCCAGCATCCTGAGCTTCTCCAGCAGATGCGGCTCCGGCACAAACGGTGCCAGCGCCATCAGAATGGTGAAACCGATCAGTATCGGATACGGCAGTTTGTCCAGCAGGTTCATCACTCACTCCTTCAAGCCCGGAATCCTGTCTGATCCATCGGAAAATTGCATTCCCAACGTTGCAGAATGTTTGCTCATTGACCATGCTATGATAGTAATTCTTTGAAGAGATGGGGTTAATCAATGCACGAAACCAGACCTGATCCCACTCATGCAGTCATGGTGTAAAAGTATTGTATGAGAATCTGGGACATTAATCCTGGTTATTTAAACCGCCAAAGCCTGCTTGGGGAACATCGAGAGCTGCATGGTCTGGTTTCAATCATCGTAAATCGAAAAAATGGTTATTCTAAACATCCTGAAACCGTTCGTTGGGTCGGATATGGCTGGGCATTAAAGCAACGCCATCGGGAACTGGTATGTGAAATGGTGTTAAGGGAGTATATTGACAACTCTCCAGTAAAGACCAGGTCAAATAAAGGCGTTTGGCCTCCCGTCTACATTGATAAACCCCATGTTCAGTTTCAGTTGCTTAGAGAAAAGTACAGGGAAAAGGAACAAGGCAGAATACCTTTACCTGGCAATGAGCAGGAGTTATGGAGCCATCATAAATACTCTGTCCTGGCACGTGATCAGGAGAAATATAAGGAAATAGGGCGAGATTTAGCAAAGCAAAAAGTCGATTTTAAAAGTCTGGCTCTGGAGCTGGTGGAAATACTCAGAACCCCTCCTGGTGAGGGTGGTATCAGAAATGCTGTACAGCACATGTGGGGGCATGTTTCGGAAAATAATGAGTTCAACAATATTGAGAACTGGAGTTTGAAAAGGCTCCTGCTTGCAACACAGGAAAATGCAAAAAAGAGTGGTGAACCATATATAAACAAGTCTACCGCATTAAGTGAATTAATGGCATGGCTGTAACACTCAGAATGAAGCCGGATCAGACCAGGCCAAGCAACTGACAAGTAAGGAAAAAATGCTAAAATAAGGACTGGTTTAAGGCCTGGAGTGTTATTTTCAGGAATGAAAGGAAGGGCTTAAGGCCGCTTAAACAGATCGGTAAACATCCCTACGTTGACCAGTTCGGAAACCGTGCGGTGTGTCTCCGCAGCCTTCAACCGCAGCACCTTATGCAGCTTCTCATCGAAATATATCGTTGATCGTCTGTTTGCATTACCAGCCATAATCATCTCACAACGGCATTTTAGCGATTTAACGTTATGACGTTAAAGCGGCACTATATTTATAAAGAGTGGATTCCCGATCAAGTCGGGAATGACGAACCTCTACTCCTTCAGTCGCCAGCCGATACGCCAGAGATACCAGCAGGTCAGCACGGTAGCGAGTGCAAAGCCTGCAACAATGCCGATCGAGAGCCACGGATCACTATCCCCTACGCCAAGGAATCCGTGGCGGAAGCCGTCAATCAGATAGAAGAAGGGGTTAAAGTGGCTCACCGTCTGCCAGAATGGAGGCAACTGTTCGATTGAGTAGAATACGCCGGAGAGAAAGGTGAGCGGCAGAATAATGAAGTTGCTCACCATTGACATGCTGTCAAAATTCTCCGACCACATGCCGCCAATCAGCCCCATACCACCCATGATAATGCTGCCGCAGACGCCGTAGACCATGATCAGGCCAAAGTGGTGAATGGAGAGATCAACAAAGGGGGTCAGTACCAGCAGAAACACCGTTGCCACAATCACAGCACGCAGTACCGCAGCCGTCAGAAAGGCCATCACCATCTCCATGGCCGACAGCGGGGCCATCAACAGGTAAATATGCACATTCATCACCTTGCCGATGATGATTGAGCTGGATGTGTTGGCAAATGCGTTTTGTAACATCGTCATCATTGCCAGGCCCG
Organism: Mariprofundaceae bacterium; assembly: GCA_021734365.1. Lineage (GTDB taxonomy): Bacteria > Pseudomonadota > Zetaproteobacteria > Mariprofundales > Mariprofundaceae > WSZY01. Next base: position 8,013 of record JAIPJD010000053.1, read on the forward strand.
GAATCAGGAAAGTGAAATAATCGACATTCATCCCCGGCACCTGCCGGTCTCCCATCGCATAGCGGAAGACAATCAGATACAGAATCGCTGTCAGTGCCGGTGCTGCAATAGTCTGCATATTCACTTTCAGGAAGCGGTGGGTTTCGCGCTTAAACAGCGTCCATGTTCCACGAAGGTTCATCAGATTATCTGCTCACGCGTCAGGCGCAGGAAGACATCTTCGAGATCCTCCTGGCATACACCGGCGTCGAGCGGCGGACCAAAACGCAGCCGGGCCGACTCATAGGCGTGATGGAAAGTCGATTGCTGCAGATCTATACGATTGAGTGTCAGGCATAGCAGGCCATCATCTATCCGCGGGTTGAATTCGGAAAGGGCTTCAACATCCGTTGCGGCAAGCTCCCAGTCATCCCTGTAGCGCAGCCAGAGATATGAACCGGCAACCTCATGCAGAAGCTTTTTCATACTGCTGGAGGCAATCACATTGCCCCGGTCAATAATGGCAACATGGTCACAGAGCTCTTCCGCCTCCTCCAGATAGTGGGTGGTGAGAAGAATGGTTGTACCGGACGCATTAATCTCCCGCATATATTCCCACAGGCGTTTGCGCAGCTCGACATCGACACCGGCTGTCGGCTCATCAAGCACCACCAGCCGTGGCCTGTGTACCAGTGCCTGAGCTACCAGCAGGCGCCTGCGCATGCCACCGGATAGCTGGCGGGTATTTTTATTGGCATGTTCGGCCAGTTCCAGACGCTCAAGCAGTTCGTTGATCCACTTCATGTCCGGCTTCTGTCCATAAAGCCCGCAGACCATGCTGAGCACCTCACGCGGTGTAAAGAAGGGGTCAAATGCCACCTCCTGTGGCACCACTCCCATGTTGCCTTTGCACCAGAGGCGTTCGGAGAACATGTCATGACCCAGAAAATCAATACTTCCGGATGTCGGCAGCACCGTATCGGCCATAATATTAATCAGTGTACTCTTGCCCGCCCCGTTCGGGCCAAGCAGCGCAAAGAAGCTCCCCTCCGGCACTGACAGAGAGACGCCCTTCAGCGCCTCTTTACCGTTGCTGTAGGCTTTACAGAGCTGATTAACACTCAGTACAGGCGAGGTCATAAAATAACGCCGCAATAAAAACGGAGCCAGAAGGCTCCGAATTTACGAAATTCAGGGGTGCGTGCCATCAATACCCGGCGTTGTTGGCACAGCCGGTGCCTGTCTCTGCAGGGGTGAAGGATTTGCCGCAACCGCAGGATGAGCCTGCATTGGGATTGCGAATGACAAAAGATTCACCATTAACAGAGCTCTGGTAATCGACTTCAGCACCATCAATCAGCTCAAGGCTCATCTGATCAACCAGCAGCTTAACACCATGGCTATCAACGACTTCATCATTGTCTTTGATCTCATCATCGAAGGTAAATCCATACTGGAAGCCGGAACATCCGCCTCCGGAGACAAATATACGCAGATTCAGATCACTGTTACCTTCGCTTTCAAGCAATCCTCTGATCTTATCGGCTGCAGTATCGGTTAGAGTTAGTGACATCTTTACCTCATCAATATATTTCGCACTGAAAACTAGGTTTTAGTCATTAAAAGCGCGTGAATCATAACAGAACTGATTCTACACGTTTAATCTATACCGGAACAATCCCTTTTTTTTCGGCCAGGGCAAGTTGCACTTGCCACACTGTTGCTAAAGCGGACAATCAGGGCATGCGATCGGTTCAGCAGCTACTTGCCATCTCCATACTCTTCATCACGGCTTGCAGCCCGGCTTCAGACACCATTCGTGAAACCCGCTTTATGATGGGTACGCTGGTTGAGTTTACGATCTACGGCGCCGGAGAGGAGCAGGCACTGTCCGCCGTTACGGCTGCAGGCAGTGAGATGCAACGGATTGAAAATCTTTTCACTATTTATGGTGATGGCTCCAATCCGGTCAAGGCCTTTAATCAATCAACACCGGGAACCATGCAAACACTTCCAACGGAGGTGACTACCCTTCTGGGTACTGCACTGGAGGTTGAAAAGTTGAGCGGCCATGCCTTTAGCCCTTCACTCGGGGCACTTAACAGGCTCTGGGGTTTTTCGCAGACGCAGGCCCCGACATTGCCGCCACCGGAGAAGGAGATCACCCTGCTCTCCGGAGCCTCTTTTGCATGCCTTCAATATAGCCCGGAAGAAGATTTCTCCCGCAACAATTCCCGCTGTGAACTTGATTTCGGAGCCATTGCCAAAGGTTATGCCATTGAGCGGGGTATGGAGACACTTCAGTCACATGGAATCAACCATGCCATCATCAATGCAGGTGGTGATATCAAGGTGATCGGAACCCACGGTGACCGCCCATGGCAAATCGGCATTCGGCACCCGCGCAATAGCGGAGAGGTACTCACCACCATTGAGGCGGCCGGAGAGATCAGCATCGTCACATCCGGTGACTACGAACGTTATTACAACTATCAGGGCCGGCGTTACCATCATATCCTCGATCCACACAGTGGCGTGCCGGCGGTCAAATCCCGGAGTGCCACTGTCATCGCCTCCAATGCAACACTGGCGGATGCATGGAGTACGGCACTCTTTGTGATGGGGCGTGAAGGGCTTCCATTGATCCGGGAAATGGGTATGAACGCCATACTGGTCGATGGCAACGGTGATATTCACTATTCAAAAAACAGCGAATCCCGCTTGCAGCCCTCACGCTCGGCTCCTATGCTCCGTACATCAGAGATAAAAACTGATCCCTAGGGAGGAACCATGGACGTATCCGAGCTGCTTGCATTTACCGTAAAAAACGGGGCTTCTGACCTGCACCTGTCATCGGGTGAGCCGCCCATGATCAGAATCCATGGCGATATGACCCGCATCAAAATGCCGGAAGTTGAAAACCGTGAAGTACAGGCGATGGTCTACGACATCATGAATGATACCCAGCGCAAGATGTTTGAAGAGCATCTGGAGCTCGACTTCTCCTTTGCACTGGGAGATATCGCACGTTTTCGTGTGAATGTTTTTAATCAGAATCGCGGTATGAGTGCTGTATTCCGTGTGATTCCAACTGAAGTATTCTCACTGGAGCAGCTCAAATGCCCCGAAATCTTTACTGACATTTCCATGACACCTCGCGGTATCTGCCTCGTTACCGGCCCGACCGGCTCAGGCAAGTCGACCACGCTTGCCGCCATGGTGGACTACCGGAACCAGAATGAAAAAGGACATATCCTGACCATTGAAGACCCCATCGAATTTGTTCACCGCTCAAAGAGTGCATTGATCTCCCAGCGTGAGGTCGGGCCCCACACCCACTCATTTGCCAATTCACTGAAAGCTGCATTGCGTGAAGATCCCGATGTAATCCTGGTGGGTGAGCTGCGTGATCTGGAGACTATTCGTCTGGCTCTCACCGCTGCAGAGACCGGCCACATGGTATTTGGCACCCTGCATACCTCGTCCGCACCCAAAACGATCGACCGTATTATCGACGTATTCCCCGCTGCAGAGAAGGATATGGTGCGGGCCATGCTCTCCGAATCCCTGCGCGCAGTAATTTCCCAGACATTGATGAAAACCGCCGATGGCAACGGGCGAATCGCCGCCCATGAAATCATGTTGGGGACACCTGCCATTCGTAACTTGATTCGTGAAAACAAAGTGCCGCAGATGGTATCCGTGATGCAGACCTCTCTGCGTGAAGGTATGCAGACGCTTGATTCAAATCTTCAACAACTGGTAAAATCACGTAAAATCACGCAACAGGCAGCCCTTGAAAAGTGCCAGAACAAGAAGCTGTTTGGTGGTGGTTCAGTTTAACCGTGAAGGCAGCATAAGGAGCAACAGATGAGTGCCAATGAACCGAAAAATATGACAATCAAGCAACTGCTGATGATCATGGTCAAGAAGGATGCATCGGACATTTACATCACCACAGGCATGCCTCCGGCTTACCGGATTAACAGTGTTGTAATGCCGCTAAAGCAGGAGCCACTCAACTCCGTGCAGTGTGAACAACTGGCCAACTCCTGCATGAGTGAAAAGCAGCGGGCGGCATTTGCAGAGGATTATGAGATGAATCTTGCCCTCTCCTATCCGGATCTCGGTCGATTTCGTGTCAATATTTTTCGCCAGATGGGCTGTGTCGGCCTGGTAATCCGCCAGATTAAAACCGAGGTTCCTACTCTGGAGGGGCTTGGGCTTCCGGAAATATTTAAGAACATCGCTATGGAAAGTCGTGGCCTTGTTATTATGGTCGGCGCTACCGGTTCGGGTAAATCGACATCACTTGCAGCATTGATCGATCACAGGAACAGTTCACAGGCGGGCCATATCATCACCATTGAAGACCCGGTTGAGTTCGTGCATAAGCATAAAAAGTCCGTTGTCACACAACGTGAAGTTGGCACAGACACCCATGAATATCAGCAGGCGCTGAAAAATACGCTTCGACAGGCACCCGATGTCATCCTGATTGGTGAGATCAGGGACAGACAGACCATGGAGCATGGGCTTGAGTTTGCCGAAACAGGTCACCTCTGCATGGCAACACTGCATGCCAACAATGCCAACCAGGCGCTTGAACGTGTTCTGAACTTTTTCCCGGAAGAGGTCCACCCGCAGGTGCGTCTGAATCTCGCCCTGAACCTCAAAAGCATTCTTTCCCAGCGGCTGGTCAAGACCATCGATGGAGGACGGGTGCCCGCCATTGAGATACTGCTCAATACACCCCGCATTGCTGATCTGATCGACAAGTGGGAGATCGGCGAAATCAAGGAGTCAATGGCCGCAGGCAAAAACTACGGTATGCAGACCTTTGATCAGCATCTTCTGGAACTCTGGAAGCAGGGGGTGATCGCCGAAGAAGAGGCGCTGAAGAATGCCGACTCGGTCAATGACCTGCGTCTGAAGATGAAGATGTCGAAACTGGAAAATGATGAGGGCAGCAGCGACATTGATCAACTGGCAAGCAGTTCAACGGCTGACCTGAAAATCTGATGGCTGACTGGGAGCTCATAGACGACCTGCTGCTTGCTGCGCATAAACATGGCGCATCGGATCTGCTTGTCCGAACCAATGACCGTGTACGTATGCGAATTAACGGCTCGGTGGTCACCATTGCACCGGACAAGGTTCCCGAAGCCGGCCGGGAACAGGTCATCGAAATGATTAAGCATCTGCTCCGGAATGTTCCCGGAGTACCCGATATTGAGGCAATCAAAAGCAAGGATTTCCACTACTCACTGGAGAATGTTGCCCATTTCCGTGTGCATGTGATGCGAACCAACAATAACTTCGGCATTGTGGCACGTATCATTCCGAGAAAGATCCCCGGCTTTGATGAACTACGCCTGCCACCGGTAATCCGGGAGATCAGTAACAATCGCAACGGTCTTATTCTGATGGCCGGAGCCACTGGTTCCGGTAAAAGCACGACACTGGCCACAATTCTGGATCATATTATTCAGAACCGGGCTGTCCATGTCGTCACCCTTGAAGACCCGATCGAGTACCGCTACAGCACAACCCGGAAAGGAACTGTCTGTCAGCGCGAGCTTGGACTTGATGTGATGACCTATGAACAGGGCCTGAACGATGCTATGCGCGAGGCTCCGGACATTATCGTGGCCGGTGAGGTGCGCGACAGGGAAACCATTCAGCTTGCCCTTCAGGCATCAGAGACCGGTCACCTTGTTACAGGAACGGTGCACGCAACCACTGCCATCGGCACGATGC
>JAIPJD010000054.1 GCA_021734365.1 Mariprofundaceae bacterium
GTCTCAGAGCCGATCAGCTCGGCCAGCATACCTTTGGATTGTGATCCCTGGCCGGGAAAGAAAAACGCCAGATTTGAACTCATCGAATTAATATCCTCTCAAATAATTCAAGCCGATCCGTAAAAGGCGGCCCGATTAATCCTTCGACCAGCGAACAAGGTTCGCGCCCCATGCAAAACCACCGGCAAATGCTTCAAGAAGTAACAGCTGACCCTTCTCCAGCTTGCCTTCCCGGTAGATGTGGTTCAGCGCCAGAGGGACACTGGCTGCAGAAGTGTTGGCATGCTGATCAACAGTCAGAGCCATGCGATCAGGGCTCATCTTCAACTTCTTTGCGGTTGCCTGAAGTATTCTTATATTGGCCTGGTGCGGAATCAGCCAGTCAATCTCTGACTGTCGAACACCATACTTGCCAAGCACTTCACCAACCACCTCGCCAAGTTTGGTAACAGCTACCCGGAACACCTCATTACCCTTCATCTCAACAGCGGCCGCACCGGCTGAGTCAATTTTCAGATCCATCGGATCAACTCCGGGGGCTGCACCGGGATGCGGATGTGAAGCCATCAGCAGATGGCGATAGGAGCCATCACAGTGCAATACCGAACCAATTATGCCATTGGCTTCCCGCTCATCACGAGCCTCAAGCACAACCGCTCCGGCACCGTCTCCGAAGAGGACACAGGTAGAGCGATCCTGCCAATCCATAATCCGGCTCATCGACTCAGCACCGACAAGCAGCACCCGCCTGAACATGCCGCCACGAATCATGCCATCAACCTGAGCCAGACCGTAAACGAATCCCGAACAGACTGCCTGAATATCCCATGCGGGGAAATCCCTGCCGCCGAGTTTGTATTGAACAATGCTGGCTGTAGACGGGAAGATCAGATCCGGTGTAGTGGTTGCAACAACAATCGCATCGATATCATCGATACTCAGGCCTGCATCTTCCAGCGCCTGCTTTGCCGCTTCGGTTGCCAGATCGGAGGTGTGCTGATCTTTGGCAATGATATGGCGTTGACGGATACCTGTTCGTTCACGAATCCACTCATCAGATGTATCCACCATTGTCGAGAGTTCTGCATTGCTAAGAATACGTTCCGGAAGATAGCCGCCGACGCCGACAATATGACTACGCAGGGTCATCAGACTTCGGAGACTCTATTCATCGTTTCAACAATATTTCCAATCAGATCGGCCTCAACTTCACGGATAGCCACATCAATAGCACAGGCGTAGGCATGAGCATCAGCACCACCATGACTCTTTACCACAATACCGTTTAAACCGAGCAGAGGGGCTCCATTGTGCTCACTTGGATGCAATGCACTCTTCACTCGCTTGAGCGCACTCGAAGCCAGCAGCGCGCCTGTCCTGGCAACAAGTGAAGAGGTCAATTCGCCTTTCAGCTGGGTCAAAATCAATTTGGCAACACCCTCCATGGTCTTCAGGGAGACATTACCAACAAAACCATCACATACAACCACATCAACCGAATCACCAAACAGATCAGTTCCCTCAACATTACCAATAAAATTGAGTCCCGAATCTTCCAGCTTTGTAGCGGCAACCTTCACCACATCCGTACCCTTAATGTTTTCACTGCCAATGTTGAGTAAACCGACACGGGGAGAATCAACGCCCTCAGCAGCCTGCATATAGCACGAACCCATCACGGCAAACTGCAGCAGGTGATCTGATGTGCAATCGACATTGGCGCCGATATCAAGAAAGAACGTGGAGCCCCCGTCCATAGCGGGAACCAGTGATGCGAGCGCAGGGCGATCAATGCCTGGAATGGTTTTCAGAATCAGCTTGGAAATCGCCATCAGGGCGCCGGTATTGCCTGCGCTGACCAGCGCATCCCACTCACCATCACGCACAGCCCGGGCTCCCACATGAATTGATGAGTTCTTTTTGCGACGAACTGCAACCGCAGGGGCTTCACACATATCGATCACATCTGCCGCTTCAATAATTTCAACACGGTCGGCAATTCCTGCTTTCTCAAGCACAGGAAGAAGCACCTCAGGTTGCCCTGAGATACCCAAAACCAAATTGGATCCATATTTCTCGAGAGTCTGACTCAGCGCATCAATAATGATGCCCGGAGCACCATCGCCCCCATGTCCATCCACCAGAATGCGAATGGCCCTGCTCACCTGTGTAACCGAAGACATCAGGCCTCGTCTTTCGCTACAACCTCACGACCTTTGTAGTGACCACAGCTCTGGCAAGCATGGTGAGGGCGCATCATTTCACCACACTCGGGGCATGTGCTCATACCTGCCACGGTGACGTGATCGTGAGCCCTGCGCATATTACGCTTGGACGTACTGGTTTTTCTCTTTGGAACTGCCATTTCTTAATACTCCTTTCATCGAAAGTCGACGAATAAACCTTTCAGGAATTAAACCTGATATTTCTTAATGCAGCAAACGGATGATCATCATCATGTTGCACACATTTGCACTCATGCCTGTTTAAATTTTCACCACACTGCTGACAAAGCCCTCTACACGCTTCGCTACAAACCACCACAGGCTTCCAGGCCAGCCAGAGCTCTTCACGCAGAATATCCAGCAGATTAACCGATCCCGGTGGCGCAATATAGTCGCATTCAACACAATCATCATCCGAATCCGGTTCAATTCCCAGCTGAAACCAGCGACTGAAGTCACCCTCCATATGAAGAGGAAATTCACTGTTACAGCGCACACAATACCTGAGCAACGCTGTACTCCACAGCCCCTGCAGCCTGAAGAGACTCTCCCGGGCAACAACACTTCCCTTCCACCGAACACTTTCACAGAGAGAGGCCGGCGCATCAACTTCACCAAAACCGGTATCGCAGAAGAGGCTTTCCGGTATCACCATATCCCACTGCCTTCCCTGTGGTGACAACTCCTGCAACCTGAAGCTCAACTGTTGATACACAACCTGTTCCTCCGCACCAACATGCCATCATGTCAGCGAATGAAGCCGGCATTATGGTTATTGGTGCATATGGGTCAACGAAAACCTTGTAAGAAGCGAATATTTTCACCTCTTACTTTGACAAAGTAAGCAAAAATAACTATTTACCTACATGATCACGGTTAATAGTGTTGAGGAATAGAGGTGCTATGGCTCAGGGAACTTCTTCGGAAGATGCGAAAAAATTAATGGAGACGGTGTCCTTTGAACTGGACACTGACCTTCGCCTGCACCCTCAAAAACTTGAGCTGGGCAGGGCTGAGCTTCTGACTGATGCCCTGACTATGCCCTTCATGGACATTGAACAGCGCCTGAACCAGTTTGTCGTCAGTGCATCAGATGGTGAAAAACTGGCCCTGCAGAAAAGCATGAAAGCCTATCTGGCCAAGCTTAATTCCAATCCGCTTATTCCACTCAAATTTCGCCTGAAAGTGCTGAGCAACTTTGAGAGGGAGCTGGAGCTGTTTGATTCGGAGATGACAGCGGCCGTTCTCAATGCGCACAAAATCGGCGTTGATCTGGTTCAGAAAGCCGCCCGTGATGAACCCGGCTACTACCGCGTACTGGTGGACATGGTCTCCAATGCCCTGGAGCTGGCCGTTAAAATGCTGCGGATCGGCTTTGAAAAACATCGCACGCCTGCGGTTTTGACCATCCGTCAGGCCTTTGATCTGATGCGACTGGGTTTAAGCGTTATTCCCGCCCTTCCGGAAGGCACAGCTTCGGAGCGTGAACGCCTGCAGAAAGCAGTAAGCAATCATGAACTATTGCGTATGCTCGACTTTTACGGAAAGTCCGATACCGAGCAGAAGATGGTGTGGCGGGAACTGCAACACCATGTCGGCACACTTGAACCGATGCTGCTCCGTAAAGCCGATGCTGCCCCCAAACTGGCCGGCGAAACCTATATGGTGACCAGTCTGATTCGCCCAAACGACTGTGCAAAAATCGTATCCACTCTCCCTGACCGGTCTCTGGCTGATTTGATCATCATCCCGATGGATAAATTTATCGACCGTATGGTTACAGCCATTAATCGGGTCGAAAGCGTGCTTAAAACCTCTAACACGCAAACCGGTGAACTCTTTACCGAAGAGGCCCTTCACACCACCATCATCGGCGGTAATGCCATTCTCAAAACCATGAGAGAGCAGCCACGGAACAATGAGCGACAGGACAGCTCCGGTGTTCGCCTCGTGCTTGAGTGGGATTCAAGAAAGGCCTTCAGGGAAGCATACTCTTCAGTGGTATTGAATGATTATGAGTATGCACCTTCACGGGGCGCCAATCGTGCTGCATGGGCAGCCAGCAATATCAGCCGGCAGGGTGTCGGGCTGGAGAAGATTGGCGAAGAGAAATTCCACCTCAGCGTAGGTGCAATGATCGGATTGAACTGGATCCCCCATAATAATCAGCCCATGCTTGGAACAATACGCTGGATCAAGGAGCCCAAGCAGGGTGAACTTAAAATGGGTATCAAGTTTCTGCAACAGGAGTTGAAGCTCTATAAAGGAACCTTGCTGGGACGGAAGAGCGATGATGATATTAACCAGTCACGGAGCTGGCCGGTTCTGATCAAGCCGGGAAACCCTTACCACACTGCTATTTTTCCTGACTCAAAAGTACATAAAAACATGACATTCATGCTCTCTGACGAGGGTAAAGGGGCCTATTTCAAGGTTGCAAAAGTGATGAAAACAGGCCCGAATTTCAGTTTTTGCAAGATAGCGGCAGCCGAAGCGCTGAAAGAAACAGAGAAGCTCGACTTCAACGACTTAGACTGAATCTGCCGGGAGAAAGAGCTTTTGGCGGTAATATTTCAGCTCCCTGATTGATTCGTGGATATCAGCCAGAGCCAGGTGTTCTCCCCGCTTCGCCTGCACCGGCAGCGTCGGGTACCAGCGGTTTGCCAGCTCTTTGACGGTACTGACGTCAATATTTCGGTAGTGGACATAATTCTCGATTTTCGGCATGTAACGAACCAGAAAACGCCGATCCTGATGGATGGAGTTGCCACATAGTGGCGAGCTTCCTTCAGCTACATGCCGGCTGATGAACTCAAGCGTGGCCGCTTCAGCCTCTGTCATTGAAACAGTCGATTTCCGAACCCGTTCGGTTAATCCCGAGTCTCCATGATGCTCTCTACACCACTCATTCATGGCTTTCAGAACGTCTTCAGACTGATGTATTGCAAGATTTGGCCCTTCCGCAATCACATTCAGCTCCGCATCGGTAATCAGCGTTGCAATTTCAAGAATGGTATCGACATCCGGATCCAGGCCGGTCATCTCCAGATCCATCCAGACCAGATTATTGTTCTTTGATTCAGCCATATCTGTCACCTCCTCGAATGTTGCACATCAATACCGATTGCGTGCGCGTATTGAATGAGCATCTCACCTGCATTGGGTACCGTGACCTGCCCGCTTTTCCACGCTCTTCTGACCGGATAGTTGCGGCGAAAAGCGGAAAAAGAGTCCGGCAAGCTATCATCAGGCAACCCCAGCCACGATTTCATTACCCGATCATCCTGCATAATCGGATAGAGCGTTGTAGCCAGCGCATGCAGACTCCCCCATAACCCGTCATCGGCAACAACCTGTTCAACCTCTTCAACAGCAGGAAGTTCATCCTCAATGCTCCACGCCGGCTCAATCCCGAGAAAACTGCACAGAGCATTATAAACATACTGGGTGTTGGCGGCTTTTCCATCCAGTGAGTGGCCCGCAATATGTGGCGTTGCAATCACCGTCTGAGGGTGTGCCAGCAATGGCTTGAGGATATCGGGCTCGCGCTCCCAGCAATCAAGCACGGCAAACCGCTCCACATCACCATCCAGCCAGTTCAGCAGTGCCCGGTTATCAATGCAGCCTCCACGTGCAGCGTTGATAATACCCCTGCCCTGAAAGCGTGAGAGCCATTCAGTATCAATCAGGTGAAGGGTTCTGTCGCCACCATGCCGAAGCAGGGGCGTATGCAGTGTTACGATATCCGCTTCATCCAGCACGCTCCGCATCGAAGAGAACCGCCCTCCTCCCTCCGCTCGCTCTCTTGGAGGGTCATTTAAAAGCAGCTGCATATCCAGTTTTTCACACATGCCGGCCAGAGCAGTACCGATGCGTCCAACGCCGATGATAGCCAGTGTGGAATCCGGAATTGAGATCAAACCCCGCACATGCAGTTCAAGCAACACTGCAGTCATGTACTCAACAACCGAGCCGGTAGAACTGCCGGCTGCACTGGCCCAGCTTATGCCGTTACTCTGCAGCCATGCCTTATCGTAATGGTCATCGCCAATGGTAGCTGTTGCCACAAAACGGACGTTTGTTCCTTTCAGAAGCTCTGCATCGACTCTGGTGGAAGACCGCGTCAGCAGAATATCCGCCTTCTGCAGCCGCTCCCGTGTGATCTCTCCCGCCTCTACTGCCTGAAGATCGACATTAAATCCCGGCAGGGTTGAACAGGCACGCTGCACACCCCAGATATGATTATCGGCAACAATTTGAAGGCGCCTGTTACTCACCACTAAAGATTTTTAATACGATCGATAAGTGTTGAGCTGGAGTAACCGCCCATGAATGGTACCACAACAACTTCACCACCGGCTTTGCGAACCTCTTCGGCACCAACAATATCATCCGGCATGTAATCTCCACCCTTCACCAGAACATCCGGCAGAAGCGTCCTGATCAGGTTGATCGGCGTCTCTTCTGAAAACGGAACCACAAGATCAACCGTCCTGAGGGCTGATAGCATACAGGCACGATCGGAAAGCTTGTTAATCGGGCGAGGTGCCCCTTTCAGCCTGCGGACAGAGTCATCACTGTTAAGCCCGACAACCAGAATATCACCCATCTTTCTGGCATCTTCCAGGTAGTTTACATGCCCCGGATGCAGCAGATCAAAGCAGCCATTGGTAAAGACCACCCGCATATCCCGTTCATGCCAGTTTGTTCTTAACCTTACCGCCTCGGGCAACTCAACAAGGCAATCGGAATCCACGCTCAGTTACGAACCTGAAGCAGGTCAACGATAGCAGTAACACCGCTTACATTACGGGTAAGATCCTTGGCCCTGTAACGCTGTTCGCTGGTTTTAACAACACCCTGCAGGTAGACCTTTCCATTGACAGTCTCAACATGAATGGAGAAACCTGAGACAACTTTATCTTCGAGCAGTGATGATTTGACCTTTGTGGTAATCCAGCTGTCACTGAAGAGGCTTCCGGTTGATGGCTCCCCGATATGCAATTCACTTTTTACATCCCGGACACCTTTTACACTCCGGCAGATGTAAACAGCACGATCAATATGCTGCTGGCTCGGCAGGTAACCTGTCAGCCAGACGACATTTTCAATCACCTCCACACTTACCCAGCGAGAAGGCATCTCCTTCTCAGCTATCAACAGTGCATCAATCTTGGATGCGATGGCCACATCATCGACATGCTGGCCGACCGTTCGCTCATCATGTGCCATGCTCACGGCAGTCGCCCCCCCGACAACAGCTGTTGTAACACATGATGAGAGCATGCCAACGCAGATGAGAAGTAGTAAAATCCGATTAACCATCATAGAGACTCCCATTAAATTACCTGGTGGTTCCACTCAAAACATATGCCAGAAGTGCGCTAAGCAGCACGACCAGAAGATAGAGCCTTCGTGAGGATTCCTTCTCCCGTTTGTTCCACGGGTCCGGATTATCAGGGCTCATATTTTCAGGTTGATCTTCCATATTCACCTCACCAGGCCGACTCTACAGGCATATAGTATCATCAGTTAATATCATCTCCCAACGCTCCCCTCAACCGGAACAGGTCGGCACCTGTGCCAGGGTCGGTAGACTGCAAAGCAGGTCGGAGAGGGAGCGGACAGTCATGATCTGCCGCCAAACATCATCTCATCAACCAGCGAACAGATGATATGCAGTGAGGTGATATGCATCTCCTGCACCCGGGGTGTTGAATGGTGCGTAATGTTCAGATGAACGGAGAGATTGGAGTCTTTTCCGAGCGCGCCGCCGTCGTGACCGGTCAACGCAACTGTTTTCATGCCAATACCTGCCGCGGCCGCCACCGCTTTGATCACATTGGCTGAATTGCCACTGGTTGAAATAGCCAGTAGCAGGTCGCCCTCTCTTCCCAGCGCTTCAACCTGGCGGGAGAAGACATTATCAAAGGAGAAGTCATTGGCAATACTGGTGATAACAGAAGCATCAGACGTCATGGCGACTGCCGCCAGCCCCGGACGATCCATTTCAAAGCGGTTTACCAGTTCACCGGCAAAATGCTGTGCATCGGCAGCTGATCCACCATTGCCGCAGACCAGAATCTTGCCGCCGCCCTCAAGGCAGGCGACCATAGCTTCAGCAGCATTCAGCAATGGCTCTTCCAGGCTGTCTGAACACGTCCTGCGCAGCTCAATTCCAGCTTCCATAGCCTCTCTGATAATCTCTCTCATCTGCCTTCCTACCTGAAAATATCCTGTAAATGCTCAACATGAGGAAATGGATTAATACCACCTCCCGGCGTCAGGATGATTAAATCGAAGCGGCATTGCAATCCCGTAAACCGGGGCGTCCTTCCCAGATAGGCATTCGCTGCAGAACGCAGCCGTTCACACTTATCATCATTCACGGCCAGCAGCCCCTGCTCACGGCTCTGATGAGCCTTCACTTCAACAAAGACAAGGGTCTCATTTTTCAGCGAAACAATATCCAGCTCACCCCTACCGACACGCACATTGCGATCAATAATCCTGTAACCGTGCCGTTTCAGGTACCGGGCAGCCCGATCCTCCCCGTGCCGTCCCTTTTCAGTGCTCACCTCTCCATCTCCAGAAACAGCGAATAAACACGGGATTTTGATACATTGCAGGCTTTTGCCACACTCCCGGCCCGTTTAGAGGGGGGTAGAGCCAGCATCTCTGGTGTTGATAGTGCCGTGATCAATTCATCATCCGTTGCCTCACGTTCGATGGCAGGGCCGATCAGCAGTACAATCTCACCTCGTGGAGCATGCTCCTGAAAATGTAGCGCAACCTCCGCGAGTGTTCCGCAGACAAATGTCTCATGCAGCTTGGTCAATTCACGGGCAACGCAGGCCTCACGCCCGGACATGTTGCTGGAACAGAGATCCTCGAGTGTTTTAACAAGGCGCCTGGGAGACTCAAGCAGCACATGGGTATGAGCGGCCGCCTCCAATTCGGAAATAAGCTCACCCCGGGCTCTTCCGCCACGCGGCAGAAAGCCGACATAGGTAAACTGGTCTGTTGGCAGCCCGCAGGCAGAGAGTGCTGCAACGGGACTACACGCGCCGGGAACGGGAACGACGGAAAACCCGGCCTTACGAATCTCCCTGACCAGACGATAGCCCGGATCATTAATCAGCGGAGTTCCGGCATCACTGATCAGTGCCACGCTCCTGCCTGCCTGCAGATGTTCAATAATCTTTTTTGCTACGGATGTCTCGTTATGTTCATGGCATGCCAGCATCGGTGTTGATATGGCATAATGGGAAAGCAGCTTTGAACTGACCCGGGTATCTTCAGCCGCGATAAGATCGACTTTCTGCAGTGTTCTGACCGCCCGATAGGTCATGTCGCCCAGATTGCCGATAGGTGTGGCTACAATGAATAGTTGGCCTTCTTCCTTGAGATGTTTATCTTCCGCTTTCATGTGTTCTCTACCTTATCTGCGGACTCAATCCACCGCAACGCTCTGCATGGTAAAAGCCCGGAATTTTTCGATGCATGGCCCCGGTTTGACCCTTCTAATGGTGTCAGCACTGCTGTTGAATGCCTGTGCGCCGAAAAAAGAGGTTGCAGTAATCACTCCGGTCGAGCCCGCTGTAGAACAGCCGTTTAAACGCCTCTCCACGCCACCTCAAACTGCCAAAGAAATCCGCGACCTTCTGGAGCTGGCAAGGGTCTATAATGAGATCGAATCAGCCCTTGCAGGATTAAGCGAACTGGCCGAACTTGCTCCATCCCCGATGAATGAAGAAGCAGCATTCCGGCGCGTTGAACTGCTGCTTGAATTCGGGTACCCCGAGGGGCCCGCTGAAGCAGAAAGTCTGATCAAACAGTTCCCGCTTCATGCCTTGGCGCCCTACGCTCACTCATGGCTGGCCAGGTGGTGGAGCAACCTTGGAGATGATCCTCAGACGCTGTCCGAATACGTCAAGCTGCTTAAACATCCGAGACTGACCCGCGAGCTGGCGGAGGAGACACTGGACAACGGCACCCCCATTGCCCAGCGCCTGCCTGAGTGGGAATCCATCCAGTGGTTTCTTGCCGCTGCCGATATCGACACCAACAGAAAAGATCACTGGTTAAGACTGGCTGCAAGCAGAGCCTCACTTGAAAGTATTATCAGGCTTCATAATGAAAAACTGCTGATTGAAAAAAAGAACATCACCTTCTATCTGTATGCTGCCAGAATCCGTCTGATGTCCGGTGATATCGATGAAGTCCGTACCATTGCAGGGCTTCTTTCAGTCAGCATGCCCAACCACGCCACGACCCGGAAGGTGGAGAGCTGGGCATCGGGCATCACACAGCAGGCCACCATTGGCGTACTGCTGCCGCTTAGTGGAAAATATGCACATTATGGTGAAGAGGCACTGCGCGGCATCAGGCTGGCTTTGGCCAGCGAATCATATGGAAATAAGGTGGAGCTCCGCATCGAAGATACAGGTGATGATGCGATGCGAGCGGTCAACGCCTACAGGCAGCTTATATCAGATGGTTCGGACTGGATTATCGGGCCACTGCTGACCGAGCACGCCGAAGCACTTCTCCCCTATCTTGAACCACATGTTCCTGTTATCAGCCTGATCAATCAGCCCGGAGTTGCCAAAAACTCACCCAGGCTCTTCGTCCATACGCTTGCCAGAGAGGTTCAGGCCTCCTACATGGCCGATTTCGCCTGGCAACAGGAAGTCCGGAAGGTTGTCGTTCTTCACGGCAATCCACCGGGTGAATTACAGGAGGCCGAGGCCTTTGTTGAAGCCTTCAAGAATCTTGGTGGTGAAGTTGTCGAACAGCTCATGCTGGAAGTGAGCGCTGATAACCCTGATAGTCGTCCCGAGCTGCAGGCGCTGCGTGAACGAAGTGATGATGAGGAGCTGCTCGCAGAGCTTGATGAAGATCTCACCCTTCTGTCGGCCGAAATTGAACTGGAGATCCGTATGCCGATCAATTTTGATGCCGTCTATCTGGCCATGCCAGGCAAGCGCATTGCTTCACTTGCCGGGCAGCTTGCCTATGTCGACATTTCCGGTATCCCCCTCTATGGCAGCAACCGCTGGCAGGATGGCCACCTGCTGGATGATCGTGGTCGATATCTCTCCAGATCACGCTTCTCCAATATCAGCTTCCCGGCCGGTGACAACAACGCTGTTCGCCGGATGCTCCTCTCCTATCGTGAGATATGGGGTGCTGGCAAGCCCGGCAAACTCTTCGGTATGGCATATGACTCCGTACTGATAGCAGCCGTTCTGGGAAGCAGGCTTGGACTCAATGGTCCGGATGCATTCAATGCTCTGCAGGACAGAGACGGGTTTCCGGGGCTTACAGGACATACCCGCTTTGACGACAGGGGCGTAGGCCACAAAGAGTTTGAAATTTTCACCATCAAACGTGGTGAGCTGGCACCTTCGGGGTAATTAAACTTTTCGACTGGCTTAAGCTAGTTATTTGCTTCTGATACGGCTTCCTCGGCCCTCTGCCTGATTCGCTCAATATCTTTATTGGCATTGTCCACGTACCTGCCAATACAATCGTTGTAACTTTCCAGCTCGGCATTGTATTTGGTAACACTGGCGTTGTAGGCCCTGACCTCCCACTGGGGAACCCTCCACTGATTGTTAAGTGAATCTGGCCTGGATGGTTCGGCTGGTTTGTGGCAGCGGTGCGCAGGGTAGCTCCCGGTCAGGTTGCTTCCTCCAGCCACTCCGGCAGCAGCGGCAGTTGGTAACGATAAGCTTATTGCGATAAGTACTGCAAGGCACGAGCGCTCACAGACACCATGCCGACCCTTGTAAGATATTCCGCCGGCCTGTATCGGACTCTGTACGTTCAATCCGGATAGTGGCTAGGAGACAAGCTGTCTCAGAACGTACTGCAGGATGCCGCCATGCTGGTAGTACTCCACCTCTTTCGGGGTATCGATACGCACATCAACAGTGAAGGTTTTGATTGAACCATCTTCAGCTGTGGCAGTTACGGACAACTCCTTGCCGGAGCCATCACCGATGCCGGTGAAGTCAAAGCTCTCCTCCCCGGTCAGGCCAAGCGATTCGGCAGACTCTCCTGCCTTGAACTGCAAAGGCAGCATGCCCATACCGACAAGGTTGGAGCGGTGGATGCGTTCATAGCTCTCGGCAATCACAGCCTGCACACCCTGCAGAAGCGGGCCTTTGGCTGCCCAGTCACGCGATGACCCGGAGCCGTACTCTTTACCGGCAAGGATAATGCTGGCAACACTATCTGCCTTGTAGCGCATGGCCGCATCATAGATGCTCATCTGCTCACCGCTCGGCTGATGACGGGTCACGCCGCCTTCGGTTCCCGGCGCCAGGCGGTTTCTGAGACGGATATTGGCGAATGTGCCGCGCATCATTACCTCATGGTTACCACGGCGCGAACCGTAGGAGTTGAAGTCTTTCGGTTCCACACCGTGCTCACGCAGGTAGATACCGGCCGGAGAGTCGGCCTTGATCGCACCGGCCGGTGAGATGTGGTCTGTGGTCACAGAGTCCCCCAGGACGGCCAGGACACGTGCACCCCTGATATCGGATACCCTGCCCGCTGTTTTGGACATGCCTTCAAAGTATGGCGGGTGCTGGATATAGGTGGACTCTGAATCCCAGGCGAAGCGATCACCGGTTGGTGCCTGCAGATTTTGCCAGTTGGCATCACCGGCATAGACATGAGCGTAAGAGGTTTTGAACTGTCCGGCAGTCACACAGGATGACACCACATCAGCAATCTCCCGCTGTGTCGGCCAGATATCTTTCAGATAGACATCGTTACCATCCCTGTCCTGACCAAGTGGATCATTGTAGAGATCGATATTCATCGTCCCTGCAATCGCATAGGCAACAACTAATGGAGGACTCGCCAGATAGTTCATCTTTACTTCAGAGTGCACACGTCCCTCGAAATTACGATTGCCGGAGAGGATCGAACATACAGAGAGATCACCTTTGGCAATCGCCTCTGAAACAGGCCCGGGCAGAGGCCCGGAGTTGCCAATACAGGTGGTACAGCCATAACCGACCGTGTTAAAGCCCAACGCATTCAACGGCCCGGTCAATCCTGACCTGTCCAGGTAGTCAGTGACCACCAGAGAGCCCGGGCCGAGCGATG
>JAIPJD010000055.1 GCA_021734365.1 Mariprofundaceae bacterium
CTGGCCAGCTGGATGACGGTGGCACGGGTGATGCCGTCCAGAGCACTGGTCAGCTCAGGCGTGTAGATCACACCGTTATAGACCATGAAGAAGTTTTCACCGCTGCCCTCGGCAACAAAGCCATCCACATCCAGTAGCAGTGCCTCATCATAGCCGTCACGCAGCGCATCGGAGAGCGCCAGCATTGAGTTGATATACTGGCCATTGGCCTTGGCCTTGCACATCGAGATGTTGACGTGATGGCGGGTAAAGGAGGAGGTGCGGATACGGATGCCTTTTTCAAGCGCATCCTTTCCCAGATATGCACCCCACTCCCATGCGGCAACGATCACATGCGTTTTCAGGTTGTCTGCTCGCAGCCCCATGCCTTCGGAGCCATAGAATGCCATCGGACGCAGGTAGGCCGAGTCCAGATTGTTCTCTTTAACCGCGGCTATCTGGGCAGTATTAAGTTCATCCCTGGAGAAAGGCATCGGCATATTCATGATGTGAGCCGAGCGGAAGAGGCGATCCGTATGCTCCTGCAAACGGAAAATCGCCGTGCCCTGATCGGCATGGTAGGCGCGAACGCCTTCAAACACGCCCATGCCATAATGCAGGGTATGGGTCAGGACATGGACCCTGGCCTCGCGCCAATCCACCATCTCCCCGTCAAACCAGATCAGACCATCACGATCAGCAAAATTCATCTCTTACTCCATTCCTGTCCATTATACTTAACCCGTTCGGTGGTACATAGATCAGACGAAACTATTGTCACTCTACTTTGTTCAAAAGTGTTATAAAAAGCTTCCGAATCTCCACCATACGCTGCTTTAGCTCAGCGACACTCTTGATCGGCGCATGCCGCCTCAAGGTCTCCCACTCTGAAGCTGTATCATCTGCAGGCAGCCGGCCAACCGATGCCCAGAGATGAACGCGAAGCGCATTCTCCATCCGGCGATAATCGACAAATGTTTTATCCAGCATCTCAGCCGCATCCTTCCAGACGGCAGGGGCTGAGTCTGGAAGTTGCCCGAGGATGCCGGCAGTTTCTTTTTCATCACCACCGAATGCAAGACGTGCATACTGCGCAAGGAATTCAATATCGACAAGGCCACCGGGGTCCTGCTTGATATTAATCTGCTCTGATTCCTTGCTGGAAAGGTGTTCGACCATCTTCTCCCGCATGGAGATTACCTCGGCTGCCAACGCTTTTCTGTCCCGCTTCTGATTCAGAATAGATTCGACCACGATGCCGGCATGCTTCCGGAACTCGTCCGGTCCGGCCACAGCTCTTGCCCGGGTCAGTGCCTGGTGTTCCCATGTTTGAGCTTCATGCAACTGGTAGGCTTCAAAGTTATGCAGCGTGGTGACCAGTGCACCCTTGGCACCCGATGGCCTGAGCCGTGAGTCAAACTCAAAACCTGCTCCGAATGGAGGTTGCAGGGTAAGGTGCTGGATCATTCGGCGGCCGATACGCTGAGCCCAGTCGCGCATGCTGCGCCCCTTCGGCCCCATCCCGGAAGGGTCGTCACAGATAAAGAGAAAGACCATATCCAGATCCGACACCAGCCCCATGGTGCGGCTGCCATGTTTACCCATGGCAACGGCAATAATCGGGAAGTCATCGGGAAGTTCAAACTGGTGCAGTGCCAGTCTCAACGCCGCTCTGGTGGCTTCATCGGCACTGTCCGATAGCCACCTGCCAATCAGCATGGGATCAGCATCATCATCAGATGCAATTTCGACAGCACAAGTGAGCCGGGCCTGATCGATCAACCTGCCAAGATCAGAGAGGAACTCCTCCTCATCCAGAAGCGTCGGATCAAGTTTTCCCAGCTGCTGGTTGATGGTTCGAATCCTTCCGGCACCACGCTCATCCTCAACTGGCCACTCCAGCCATGAGGGATTCTTCACCAGATGTTCGGCAATATAGTGGCTGGCCGAGAGCATGCTGATGAGCCATTGCAGTACACTTTCATGGGTTGCCAGCAGGTCCACCCAGGTGGCACGTCCGGCAATATTCTGAAACAGGGAGGCAAGCTGTTCGACGGCCTGTACACCGTTGGCATCAACACGCCACGCTTCCATACAGCAGGCGAGAATTTTCTCAACCTGCTGGCGGCTTCGTTCAGGCAGAATGCCGCGATGCAGCTGGGAATCAATTCTTTGCAGAGCAACCTGGGCCCGATTCACCTGTTCATCATCAAAGCTCCCCAGTTGGCGTGACAGCTCTTCCCGCCCCATCTCCATCCACGCAATACCGGAGCTCTCTTCCAGCTCAACCTCTGCAAACTGAGCCGCAAAGAGAGCGTGCACCTTTTCTGCATGGAGACGCATCTCATTTGAGACATCATGTGAGCCCAGGGCGCTGTTCAGATAGGTTTCAAAATCGGCAGGAAGCTTATGAGTCTGCTCACCCCGTCTGCTTTGAATGGCGTGCTCAATCCTTCTCCAGAAGCAGTAGGCCTGATGCAATGCATCCCTGTCCTCAGAATGAATAATGCCGTGTTCACAAAGCCGGTTCAGCGACTGCATGCTGGGCTGGCTACGCAGCTCCGGATTGCGACCTCCGTGAAGCAGTTGCAGGGACTGGATGAAAAACTCAATCTCGCGAATGCCGCCACGCCCGCGTTTAACGTCAAAGCCCGCACCGATCTCATGCAGGCTTCCCTGAGCATCGATACGCTGCTTCATTTTGGCCAGTGCCTGTACAGTGGTGTAGTCAAGATAGCGGCGGTAGATGAATGGACGGACGCCCTCAAGAAATTCCTGGCCAAGCACAAGGACGCCTGCAACCGGGGCTGCCTTGATCAGCATGGCGCGTTCCCATGTCTGTCCGTAATGACAGTAGTGCTCGAGTGTGGCATCAAGATTCAGGCAGATGGCTGAGCCATCTCCGCCCGGACGCAGGCGCATGTCTACCGGCCAGACGATACCGCCAATGCTCTGTTCGGCCATCAGCTTGATAATCATGCGTGAGAGGTTTTGATAATACTCCTGGGCCGAAACAGTACGGCGGCCACCCGTGGTTTCACGGCATACAGAGTCCCACACAAAGAGGATATCAACATCAGAGCCGAGGTTGAGCTCCATGCCGCCCAGTTTGCCCAGGCCGATAATGGTAAAGCGGCCATGTTCGATTCGACCATAGCGTGGGGCAAGAAGCTCAACGGAAATCTCATATGATGATTGCAGCAGCGCCCCGGCCCAGATAGCCAGTTGCTTTGCAGATTGTTCAATATCGGCATGCAGGCCCAGCTCCCACCAGAGAAAATGGCGCATACCACGGCGCTTGCATTCCCGAAGTGCCAGCATGGCACTGTTCGGGTTATCAAAACTGTTGTCTGGAACCCAGGGCGGGTTGGCATCGGGAAGTTTCGCTTCTCCTTCGGCCCGCAGCAGTTCACGCATTTCAGCCTCTGTGGCCCTGCGCATCAGATCAACGAATAGCGGAGACATTTCAGCCAGATGGTGAATAGAATCCCCAAACTCAGGTGCCGAATCTATAGCTTTACGGATAGCTGTATCGCTCATCTCACAAGACTAAGGTTTGTCTGGAAGAATTTCGAGTATATCGACTGTTTTCAGCAACAGAGGGGAAAGGTTTCCATTAATAGCGCTTAACAAAAATGCGGGTGCAAAGCAGTAGAGAAGGGATTACATTTCGGCTTATGAAAGTGGCTTTTAAGGCAACCTGCCGATGATCCGGACTGAAAAGCTGACACGCCGGTTTGGCGATGCGCTGGCACTGGACAGTACCGATGTGCATATCCGTGAACATGCCACTACGGTGATTATGGGCGGTTCAGGTTCAGGTAAGACGACACTTCTTCGATTGCTGGCCGCACTGGATACGCCGACTTCGGGCTCTGTATGGTTTGATGGTGATGATATTGCCCATGTTAACCGCAAACGTCTTTATGAGCTGCGCTCGCGCATGGGCATGGTATTCCAGTACTCCGCACTGCTGAATTCTCTGAACGTATATGATAATGTGGCATTTCCGTTGCATGAGCATACAGAACTGGATGAGTCGGTGATCCGCACGATTGTATCAATGAAGCTTGAACAGGTGGGCCTGAGAGGCTTTGAGCACCTGATGCCATCCGAGCTCTCCGGCGGCATGGCCAAGCGTGTTGCCTTTGCCCGGGCTCTGGCAATGGATCCTGAAATTGTCTTTTTCGATGAGCCAACCTCCGGGCTGGACCCGATATCTGCAGGTGTGGTGACCAAGCTGATTCGCGATCTGACTCAGAAAACCAGAATGACTTCAGTGGTTGTAACCCACGATGTGCATGCAGGTCTCTCCATTGCAGATCACGTGGTACTGCTCTGGCAGGGCAGGATTATTGCTGAGGGAGCCCCGGATGATATTCGTCAGAGTACGGATGAGCGGGTTTGCCAGTTTATTGAGGGCAGGCCCGATGGCCCGATTCCTTTCTCCAGTAGTAAGACTCGCTATATCGATGATCTTCTGGGTGGAGCCGTGGAGCGGTCCGGATGAGTGATCAGGTGGTAACGGCACATAACGGGTTTGAACGGTTGCTGGGAAGGCTTGGTCGTAAAGCACTTGGCGCAGTTTCATGGCTGGGTGATATGGCATCGGTTACGGGCTCATCGCTGGCATTGATATTTGCCCCGCCATGGCAGGGCAGGCACTTTGTACTTCAGCTTTATGCACTGGGTGTGGGCTCTTTTGTCATTATTGCCATTACCGGCGCATTTACCGGCATGGTACTTTCACTGCAGGGTTATTATACACTGGCCAAGTTCGGATCAGAGTCACTGCTCGGCTCAGCGGTGGCACTCTCTATTATTCGTGAGCTGGGACCGGTTCTGGGTGCTCTGATGCTGGTCGGCCGCGCCGGTTCGAGTATCACAGCCGAGATCGGTATCATGCGGGTAACCGAGCAGCTCGATGCATTGCAGATGATGGCCGTAAATCCTCAGGCACGGATTATTCTTCCGAGAATTGTGGCGACAACGATTGCTCTGCCTCTGCTGGTATCCATGTTTGATATTATTGGATTGGCAGCGGGCTATGTGGTCGGCGTTGAGTTGCTGGGTGTAAATGCAGGCGCATTTACCGGTGAGATGATCGCCAAGGTTCTGCCTGAGGATCTGTATGCAGGCTGGACCAAGGCGTTGGCGTTCGGCGCGCTGGTGGGTTCGGTTTGTACCTATATCGGTTATCGGGCAGTACCGACCACAGAGGGTGTGGCCAGAGCAACAACACAGGCTGTGGTGATTGGTTCAGTCGGCATTTTAATGCTGGACTATGTTTTGACTTCATTCTTCCTGTAGAGAAGAGATTGAGAGAGTAATTATGAATGAATATAAGAAAATTGAGATGATTGTCGGTGCCTTTGTGTTGGCGGGGATTATCAGTATCAGCTGGATGGCTGTGAAGCTGGGGCAGATCGGTGGACTTGGCGCTTCCGGCTACGCGCTGAATGCGGTTTTCACCGATGCCGGCGGCATGCGTGCTGGAAGCGATGTCATGATGGCCGGTGTTGTTATCGGACGCGTTGACAACGTCGTTGTCAATGAGAGGTCGCAGGCCAGGCTGACGTTACTGATTGATGATGGTATTCCCGTGACTTCGGATGCAATCGCATCGGTTCGAACCAAAGGCATTATTGGTGAACGCTACGTTCGCATCTCCCAGGGCGGGGATGATGAAATGTTGCAGGCTGGCGATGAAATCGAGGAGACCGAGTCAGCCATCAATATTGAAGATCTGGTGAGCAAGTATATTTTTTCCTCCGGCGAGTAATAAATTACACCATACGGATGATTTGAAATTGATAGCATGCTGTTGTCGGCAGAGCTGGCAAATGAAATAGAGATGGAGTTGGACATGAGAAGAGTTTCCCCAATGAAGGTGTTGATCGCAGTGGCGCTGGTTATGGCGACGGCTTTAAATGCATGGGCGGACACGGAAGATCCGAAAGTGTGTGTTGAGAATGCGGTAAACGGCATTATCAAGGTTCTGGAAGCTCGTGAAGACAGTTCCAGACTGACGGAAGGTGACAGGGATAAAATCCGTAAAGTGGTTGCCGGCCGCTTTGATTACAGGGAGATGTCAAAACGCAGTCTTGCACAGGCATGGGGCGATATCTCCGAGACTGAAAGAGTAAACTTTACTGAACTGTTCCGTAAGCTGCTTGAACGCTCCTATGGAAACAGGCTGGCTGGTTTTCGGGATCAGAAGGTGACGTTTAATGATGCCCAGTTCAAGGGTGATAAGGCTCGCGTCATCACAAGTGTTGTTGACGCTGAGAAAACAACTCCGGTGGAGTATCGCCTGCATCAGACACCAACAGGCTGGCAGGTGTATGACATCAAAATCGAGGGTGTGAGCCTGGTCAGTAATTTCCGCAAAGATTTCCAGGAAGGAATCAAGCAGAACGGTGGCTTCGCAGGTCTCGTTCAAGCGCTGGAGAAGAAAGTGAGGAACCTAGAGGAGAAGGACAACGCCTGAGCACAGGATTACATTGAACGCCATTGCATGGAAAAATATCGCGCTGGCCATAGGCCGGCGCGTCTTTTTTGCGCTGTTGGCAGGGGCGACACTGGCAGCGGTGGCGGGGTGGCTGTTTGCACCGGATCTGAAGACGGCACGTCCGGAGATTGAAGCGTTTCTTAAACAGGAGCTGGAGCTTAAAGAGCTGAATCTGGGAGAGCTGTCATGGTACTGGGCTGGAAGCCTGGGCCTGAAGGCTGACGCCAGTTCTCTTGTCAACCGCGACGCCTCGGTTGTTGTTCATGATTGCAGGGTCACGGTCCTTATATCAACCATGGAGCTTCTGTCCGGGCGCCTTACACCATCGGGAATACGCTTTAGTGGCGGCACAATTAATGTAGCTGTCGATGCAGACAGCCAGGCCGATCACCCGGGCATTCCGGCACTGGTCACTCTGGATGATACGGAACTTCGCTGGCGTTATGGCGAATATTCAGGGCATCTGGAACATTTTACGCTGCTGCTTGACAGGGATGAGAAGCTGTTACGGGTGAGGATTCCCGGTGCCAATATGAGTGTCCGAATGGGAAATCAAAGGCTTCCGAAACGGGTTGATGTAAGCTTCTCGAATCTGGATTGGCTGCCTGAGGTATGGCGGAGCCGCTTTGACGGTGCCATGGCTGGAGAGGCATCGTTAAAACAGAAGAGCTCAACGCGCTGGAGTCTTGATTTTGCGTTAACGTCCGGTGAAGCGGCACCCGTTGCGTTTTCGATCCTTGATACCGGATGGAAGTTTGATTCACTTAAGGGCAAATCAGTGCTGGAGAGTGGAGCCGGGGAGGAGCTGTTTGAGCAGGCAGTGTTCGAGCCCCTTGAGTTGCGGTCAGGAGAGAGTCTGATTCGTGCCAGGGCCGAGTGGAAGGCCGGAACATTTAAACTTTCAGCGACCTCACCACATGTTGACATGCCTTTGATCTGGAATGGCCTGAGACCCCTGGATGATAATGAAGCATGGCACGCATGGCTGGCCAGCATGCAGGGCGGGGTTGCCTCCGATGCAAGGGCTGAGCTGGCATTTGCATGGGCAGCTCCATGGCAGGCTGTGCCTACCGGCAGTGAGTGGGATTCACTGAAGTACCACGTCATTGCTCATGTTCAGGATGCAGATATATCGCTTGGTTTTGATCAGGATATGGCTATTCATACAGAGGCTGATGTTGAACTTGATCAGGCCGGGCTTAAAGCCATTGTGGCCTCAACAGAATTGCCACATGCAATAGGCCTGGCAAAGGGTGCCCTGAGTATCGCGTGGGATTCGCTTCTGCTTGAAATCAGCGGAACAGCTGAAGCTGATGCCGGCAGACTTCATGCATGGCTGGATGCCAGCGAGGCGGCCCAGATAACCTGGGCTGCTGCCAAAGCTGCGACAGAATTTTCTATTAAATGGATGCCGGAGGAGGAGCTTCCACGAAGTGCAATTCTGCATCTGAAGCCTCTGGATACATGGTCTCTGGAGGTTAAAGATATTCCCTTTGAGGTTTCTTCAGGTGAGGTCGTGTGGCAACTTGATGAAGGTATCCGCTTTAATGAACTGCTATGGGCAACGCCGTATCTGAGTGGAAAGAGTAATCTGGCTGCTGAAAGAGGGGAGTCAGGGGTATGGGAGATTGTGTCGATGGATGGGCGTGCCGAGGGGCCCCTCTCCCGACTGGCTGGCCATTTTCATCTGCCCATTGAGTCTGCAGCGGGTACGCTTCGTGCGTCTCTGAAATTCGACGGTAGCTGGGATGGGGATATCGATTTGAAACAGGCTTCCTGGTCAAACCTTCTGGGAACGGAGAAGGCTGCGGGAGACCCGTTAAACATTACTTATCAGGGTAAAAGCATTGAGAAACAGGGCGTTCCAACTTTTCTTATGGAGAAGCTCACCTGTCGCGATCAGCTTCTGCGTCTTCGTGGTGATGGGGAGCTTTCAGATTCCGGACTCCGGCTGAATTTGAAGCGGCTGGAGAGTGCATCATTCTCCGGTGGAGCAGAGATTTTCGTCCCCTTTGGTTCCGACCCCTGGGAGTTGAATGTTAATGCAGATTATCTGAATCGAAACGCCCTTCCGGCCACACTTCCACGCAGCACGGAGCTCCATCAGAAATCATGGGTACTCCGGGCCGAATTAAAAGAGTTCCTTTGGGACGATACTCATATTGAAGGGGCGGTGATTCGTCTGGCATCAGCACTGAACAGTACAGGTGTGCTTAAGGCAAAAGTGTTGCAGACCGGTGCTCTGGCATTGCACGATGTTGCCGCCGTATTTGCAATGCCAGGAGAAGGGAAGATTGATCTAAGATCCTTTGAGGCAGGGTTGGATGACCTTCGCTTAAAGCTTTCAGCAACCCTTACCCCCGGAAATCCATCAGGCATGCTCTGGAGAGGCTTTGCCGAACTTAAAGGCAACTTTGGAAACATGATGAAGCGGGCAGAGCTGTCGAGACTGTTTGAAAATGGTGATATGAATATTCTTTTTTCCGGTCAGGGGGAGTTTCTGCGTGAGCAGCCCTGGTGGCAGGGGCTGGATGGCCGTTTGCGGTTGAGGGTGAATAACGGACGCATTTTGAAGGGGGGGACTCTGTCAAAATTTCTTGCTGCTATCAGCATTGCTGATCTGCCCGGTCTGTTTTTTGGTGGCCGGGAGGATCTGACCAGGCCCGGGCTCGGGTATAAGCGACTTCAAATGGAGGCTGTTCTGCATGGTAAAGATGTAAAAATCCATCAACTGGCCATGCGCTCCTCAGCGATGGACGTTGCCGGGCAAGGCAGCATGGATATGGAGCGAACAGTTGTCGATCTGATACTGGTTGTGCGACCGTTTCAAAATCTTGATGCATTGCTCTCCAGGCTACCCCTGCTCAGGGATATGTTTGGAGGGACAGCACACAGCTTTATTCGCAGGGCCTACCGAATGTACGGACCTGTCGCCGATGCGGAGGTTACGCAGATATCAACAGTGGAGGCGGGGCTGCCAGATCCTGGAATGATCGAGCAGCTGCTGAATCTGCCTGAACGGTGGTTCGGTAAGGGAGACCCTGCAACAAAGCAGTAGCGCTGTAGTTTTGATGGTGCAAAAAAAATGCAGCCTTATATAATGTCCGATATGCGACTAATCATGCTGGACACCGAAACTACGGGCCTCTCTCCTCAAAACGGAGATCGCATGGTAGAGATCGGTGCGGTTGAAGTAAGTCACCGAAAGCTGCATTCAGACCGAACCTTCCATCACTACATCAATCCGCAACGCGATATCCCCGAGACGGTGGTGCGAATCCACGGCATTGATAACGCAAAGGTGAAAGATGCGCTGACATTTGAGCAGATCGCAGACGACTTTCTTGAATTTATTCAGGGGGGTACGCTGGTGATTCATAATGCAGCTTTTGACCTCGGCTTTATCATGAATGAGTTGGCACTCTTTGATAAACCCGGGATTGGCGATGTTCCTGTCATTGATACACTGGAACTGGCACGCAAACAGCATCCCCAGCAGAGAAACAACCTGAATGCCCTTTGCGATCGCTATAGCGTGGAACGTGGGCACCGTGAGCTACATGGGGCGCTGCTCGATTCCGAACTGCTGGCTGAACTTTATCTGAAAATGACTGGTGGAAGACAATTCTCGCTGGGCATGGATGTTCAGGCAAAGCCTGCTTCAAGCTTTGTTCAGGTCTCCAGAGGCGCCCGTAGCCGAGATGAGAAGGCGGAAACGGCAACCATCATGCGGCGGGCTTCTCTGCAGGTGCCGGAAGATGATCATGCAGCACATGAGGCCATGCTTAAGCGAATTCATCAGGAGAGCGATGGTCAGTTAATCTGGAAAACAGCGGATTAGGTGTGCCAGTTCCTTCGCCTATCCTTATGATTTGCGCAGGCAATCTTTGTCGAAGTCCTTTTGCGGCTGCCTATATGCAGCAGCGTTTTACGCAGGCCGGTGTAAATGCCGAATGTTTCAGCCGGGGACTCTTATCGATGCCTGGACAGCAAGCTCCTGCATTGGCACTGAAAATTGCTGAAGAGTTTGGTGTGGATTTGAGTGGCCATATTTCACAGGTACTGCTGGGTCCGGATATGGACCGGGCAGCGTTGGTGATGGTTATGGAACCCGGGCAGCGCCAGCACCTCAGTAAAGTAAGGCCTGCCCATATCGGAAAGGTAATGATGCTTTCTCAGCCCAATGGTGGAAAGAAAATCTCTGATCCGATGGGAAGAAGTGAGGAAACCTTTCGTAGAGTATATGCTGAAATTAAAGAACATGTTGATGTCTGGGTAACACGCTTTGGGCTTGAATAAGCTTTATATGGTCACGGCAGGAGAGTTCATTGACTGATCCGGTTCGCTTTAGCTTTCCCCTCTCTCCACGGATGCGCTCCTTTATGGAGTTGCGTGACGGGTTGCGCTGTCTGGAGCATGCACGGCAGTACAATCAGCCCTATGCGTGGCTGCTGGCAGCATCAGATGTAAGAACATCACTACTTGGTGAGCATGGGCGGAAACAGGCTGTGCCGGAGCTGATCGGGCTACTGTCTGCCATGCGTACGCATTTAACTCAACTGGCTGAAGGGCATCCCGAATTCAGAGTGAAGATTCTGGAAGCATGTGATATCATTGAAGATTATATAGAATCAATGCGTCAGGGGATTCATTATGCTATAGACTTTTTTAATCAGGACGCACTGCTGAGCAATTACTTTAATGCATTGAAAAAGCAGGATCTACTGGCGCATAAGCCGACCCTCTCTCAGGGTCTGAATGTGATCTGGGGTGGAGCCAGGCATAAAGATATTCTCAGTGGTCATCTGCATGATCTGCATGCAGCAGTAGCCCATCTTGATGTTATGCTCAATGATTTTGTCGGTTGGGAGAGCCGGATAGCACGACTGGGATCCGACCAGATTAGTCCTGACCGTGGTGCTGAGTATGGACTGCTGGTTGTTGGTCTTGATCCGGCATTTGTGCAGCAGGGAATTATACCGGACTGCTCGGGGAATCGGCTGGCCATTCGTATTCGATTTCAACAGTGGAAGGCCGGTGAGATTTCCTCTGATATTGATGATGACCTGCCTTATTATGCCATGATGGTGCCTGTAGCATGAAACGGTTGTTTTTCTGTCCGATATGCAAGTCAGAACTCGGGAGAGAGGCAGTAGATTTCCCGTTTTGTTGTGAGCGGTGCCGCCTGATTGACCTGGGAAACTGGTCTGATGGCTCCTATGCAATCCCTTCTGACGAACAGGTAGTGGAAGATGAGGAGCCAAACAGGCTTCTGAATTGAATCAGGCAGCTCTGAAAAATGACTTCAGGTTTTATACCTATCTTTTAATCTCGTTGATATTGACTGTTCCAGTCATATTTTTACCTCTCTCCCTGTTTATTAATCCCACGATGGATGTTGCGGTTGAAAAGAGCTGGCTGATTTCGGCATGCCTGCTTCTTCTTGCGGCAGCCGTCTCTGATTCACTCCTCACCGGTGCGGTCTCTTTTCGACAGATGTTGCTGCATACCATATGGATATCGACCACTGTTGCAGTGCTATCTCTGGTTCTCAGAGAATCTAAAGGCGCCTATCTGCTGGGGATGATGTTTTTTCTTCACGCTTTACGTTCAGCAACAGCCTTATGGCGCCATGGTTGCGGCTGGTGGCTATGGCCGGCCTGGTTGCGTGATACAGGCGTGGCCCTCTCCATTTTTCTCTGGCTGGTATTCTGGCCCGGGTAGCCTAACCGGTGTAGATGTTTGATATCACATCCGTTTAATGTGCTGTCGGTTTCTCCGGCCACTGGCACTCCTGTTCAATAGGGCAGAGGTGGCACAGGGGCTTTCTGGCTTTACATATGTAGCGACCGTGAAGAATCAGCCAGTGGTGTGCATGTTGTATGAATCTATCCGGAACTGTTTTCATCAACCTTTCTTCTACTTCCAGTGGTGTCTTTCCCGGGGCAAGGCCGGTTCTGTTCCCGACACGGAAGATGTGTGTATCTACTGCAATGGTTGGCTCATCAAAGAGGATGTTGAGCAGGACGTTTGCAGTCTTTCGGCCAACACCGGGTAGAGCCTCCAGCTCTTCTCGTCTGTTGGGAACTTCACCACCGTGCTTCTCTATTAGCATTTGACACGTTGCGAGCAGGTGCTTTGCCTTGCTGTTATAGAGACCGAGTGTGGATATATAGTGTTTTAACCGCTCTTCACCGAGATCAAGAATGGCCCCGGGCGTGTTGGCAATCGGAAAGAGTCCGGCTGTTGCCTTGTTCACACTGATGTCGGTTGATTGTGCAGAGAGCATGACAGCAACAAGAAGCTCAAACGGCGTTGCGTAGTTGAGTTCTGTTTCCGGCTCCGGATTGGTGCTCTGAAGGTGTTCAAACAGCCGGATAACCGATGAGTTGTCCACCACTCTAAACAGTTTGAAAAACTACCTGTTAACCTCTTTCATGGTCAGCGTAACCTGATTGTCAACAACATCACCTGCAGGATTGATGATCTGCTCTACAAGGTAGACAGTATCGACCTCGATTTTTTCAATTCGACCATTATTTTTTCCCATGTAGTTGCCGCGACGAACGGTATGCCCTTTACCGGATGCATCTTCCACCATGGCAACCTGGTCTTCACCCATGCTGTAAACTCCGACCAGCTTCAAGGTGCTTAGATCAAAATTTTCCAGTAGTTCACGTTCACGTTTCTCAAAGCGTAAGCGACGTTCATTCAATACCGCCTGTCCACGTTGCGCAACCAGAGAGAGATAGGAAGCGAAGGGATCACGCAGGTTGGCAAAGTCGATTTCAGGGGCCTTAAGAAGGTGCTGCATGGCATCAGGAACGGCCTCTTCAGGGGTCACTTCTTCGGCGGCAG
>JAIPJD010000056.1 GCA_021734365.1 Mariprofundaceae bacterium
ACCGCAGTGAGAACGACGACTGACCAGTGCCGCCGTACGCCTGAGTTCGTCAAGATCGTGTGCCGTGGCATGACCGCTGCACAGTTTATCCATTCCATGCTTCAGCAGCGTGGTGCCTACCCGGCACGGGGTACAGAAACCGCAGCTTTCATGGGCAAAGAAACCGGAAAATTTATGGATCACTTCCAGTAAATCTCTGGACTTGTTATAGATCATGAAAGAGCCGCCGGTTGCCACATCTTCAAAGGCGATTTGATGATCGAAGTGTGAGGGATCAACAAGCCGGCCGGCCGGGCCACCAACCTGGACTGCCTGCACATCTTCAGCACCGCAGTCATCAAGAAGCTGGCTGATGGTGATACCGAATGGATATTCATAAATACCGGGGCGAACACAATCGCCTGAGACTGAAAGAAGTTTAGTGCCGTGCGACTGCATCGTTCCCTGTCTGCGGAACCAGTGATCGTCATGAACAACGATCATGGCCGCGGCTACCAACGTCTCAACGTTGTTGACCACCGTCGGCTGCCCGAGATAACCGTCCGTTACCGGGAAGGGTGGGCGAATACGGGGAATGCCTGCCTTCTGCTCCAGCGATTCAATCAGTGCCGACTCCTCACCGCAGATATAGGCGCCTGCTCCCATCACAATTTCGATATCAAAATCAAAGCCATCGATTCCCAGAACAGCGTTTCCGAGAAGCCCGGACTTACGGGCTGATACCAACCGCTCTTCAAGGTGCTCAAGCAGGTACCGATATTCGCCACGCAGGTAGATATAACCCTGTTTTGCCCCGATAATACGGCCACAAACGGCCATTCCCTCGAAAACGGTATCAGCGTAAGACGTCAGCAGAAGCCGATCCTTAAAGGTTCCCGGTTCGCCCTCATCAGCATTACAGATAACGTAGCACGCACCGGATTGTTCTCCATTGGCTGCATCACGGCAGAGCTGCCACTTCTGTGCCGTATTGAAGCCGGCACCACCACGCCCCCTGAGCTGCGATCCCCTGATCTTTCCCAGAACTGCTTCAACACCCTCTTCCTCCAGCACTTTAAGTGCCCAGCCCGGTTCATATACATCTGAAAGAAGAAGGTCGCGGCGCTGCAGGTGATCATTGACCTTAAACCACGCAGCAGGCCAGTCATCAACACCGGCACCCGACTCGATTAACTCAGCCATTGCCCCGATTTTGTTATCATCGATCGAAGTCATCGGCCTGCCATTGATCAGTGCTGATGCACCGTGGTCGCACATACCGATACAGGAGGTCTCACCGATAGAGATAAGCCCGTCATCACGTGTCTCTCCCGGTACAACATGGAGAAGCGTGCACAGCTGTTCCATAAGGGAGTGGTCACCACAGCTGGTACAGTTACTGAACAGGATGTCGAACTTCCCGCGCAGTTTGCGTGAAAAGAGGCTGTAAAACTCGACGACTGATTCCACCTGCGCACGCGGCAGGCTTTGCCGTAAAGCTATCTCTGTGATCGCCTCATCAGAGATGAAACGGTACCGCTGCTGGTGAGCATAAAGGAGATGCAGCAAGTGCTTGGCGTTATCCTGAGGCGGCTTCATGAAAGGCATTGATAGAGCTCGTTTTCTGTTATGTCCAGTTATACCCAGTGTAGGCCAACTTCACTGCTGTGTGAAGTGCCGGGTTTTCAGGATGGGAAGTGGCGAGTCTGGCTCTGCGGGTTGTTTTTATTTTGTGGAACCCTGCTGCCGTGAGACATAGGATATGAAGTATGCATATGCCTTCCGGCTATCTGCCCGACACGCTGCTGCTGATCTGCAGCATATTAAGCGCCCTGATCGCTCTGGCCGCCCTGTTCAAGGCTGAGCGACACATATGGTCCGACTGGAGTGCCGGCCTTCAGATCGGCTTTCTGTTCATTGTGCTCATTGGACTGTATTCGATGCAGGCCAACATCCGCCCCGGCATGGCGGTACACTGGCTGGGTGTTATGTTGACTGTCATGATGGTAGGCCCCTGGACTGCCATTCTCGTACTCAGCTCGGTTCATATTGTGCTGCTTCTTGGCCCCGGGGTAGGCGCACCTGACACGCTTGGTTTCAACATTTTTGTAACTGTCATGATCCCTGTCGGTGTCGCAGCACTCGTACACTCGCTTACCTACAGATACCTGCCCCGGAACCTGATGGTTTATATCGCTAAAACCGGCTTTGGTGATCTCTTCTGCATGCTGTCAGTCGATCTGGTACTGACGGTCACTCTGTGGACCTATTTCTCCTATCCTGATTTTATTGTACGCCAGGATTTCATCCTGCTTTTAGCTCTTATGGGCGGCATGGAAGCCCTGATCTCTACCTGGATTATCTCGATTTTGGTATGCTACGTGCCGAGCTGGCTGGTTACCTTCAATGATGAAGAGTATCTTGGCATCCCGGAAGAGTGATCTGAGGAGTGAAATGAATAGCGACCATCATCAGCCAACGAATGAGGATGTGGTGGATCTGCAGAGTGAACCCAGGCCATCAAGATGGCCCTATCTGATTATTGCATTTCCTATGATGGCCGGGCTGACGCTTGCCCTGTATGCCTATATTACGACAGACAGTCACCAGCTCTCCTACTGCGTTCAGGCGGAGAGTGTCTCCGCCTATAACAGGCTCCCTGCTGATAGCAGCGGCATTGAATATCATGCAAAAGGCATGCTGGACAAATGCAAGGAGCTGGATGAAAAGTATGATCAAAGCGACGGGCGCACATCGGGCCGCGTGCGCTGGATCGTCTGTACAGGAACCTCCTGTGGAAAGGATTGGCAGGAAACATTCGCCCTTCACTAAATTGTTTTAGTTGGCTGCCACCGGCAACAAAAAAAACGGGGCGCCCTGAGGCGCCCCGTTTCAAAGATTAGAACCTTCGATAGTTAATCGTTGGGTCTGACTTTATTGGCCACCACCCAGCTGATGAACTTTAACCGCAAGAATCTTAATCGATGTCGGGTCAAGCTTTTCACCAAAGGCCGGCATCTTTGCCTGGCGACCAAGACCAATGGTCTCTTTCAGAGTAGCCATGTCACCACCAAAGCGATAAATCGCATCAGTCAGGTTTACAGCGCCGTTGGCATCATCATTGAGCACGCCACCTTTCGCATTAGCATAGTGGCAGGCAGCGCAGTTCTCCTGGAAAACAGCATTGACAGCGCCGAACTTACCTGCACCGGCAGTCAGTTCACCATCATCATTCAGCTTGGCTTCTCCGGAACCAAGTGCCGATACAAAACCTGCAAGGTTTGCAACGTCAGCATCAGTCAGCTCATCGTTACCGCCCTTAGCCGGCATTGCACCTTCGCGACCCTCGGTAATGGTTTCAAGCAGAGCATCCGGCGTGCCACCATAGAGCCAGTCATCATCAGACAGGTTCGGGAATGCAAAACCGGCACTCACTACACCTGCGCCACCTGAACCATGACATGCTGCACAGTTATCACCGAACAGCACGCGAGCACGGCCCAGTGCGAAGTGCTTCATATCATCGTCAGCCAGGATCTGTGCAACACTCATTGAATCGAGCTGTGCCATCGCATCACGACGAAGCGATTCGATCTCTGCAATTTCCTGACGTGTTTCATTGACGTAGGTCCAGCCGTCCTGGAATTTCAGGTCACCCGCTTTGATGGTCAGCTCGTTGTAGCCTTTGGCTTTCAGAGCATCAATCTCAGCCTGTGTCCATTTTGCGCCTGCGTAGTACTTAACACCTTCAAACTCATTATCAAAAATGAGATGCATGATGCCTTTTGTATGCCCATCAACCAGTACTTCCTGACCGGTTATGCCATTAATCACCTTCTGGAAGCCATTGTTGAATGGCGACGACGGGTAAATGATGTAATAGCAGGTCACAAAGATCAGGCCTAGGTAAAAGCCCCAGGTCCACCATGTAGGAGCCGGGTTTTTCAATTCACGGATACCATCCCATTCGTGGCCCGTACTGTTATCGCTGGGATCATGATGATCACTCATGATTATTCCTCCTCTCCGGGTTTTTTTCATCAGCTTCGTCATTATCAAACGGAAGCTTGCGTTGTTCATCGAAGTTGTCGTCGCTGGTACGGAAGAACCACAGGTACATGATTACCGTACCAACCACGAGCAAAATCGTTAAGAGACCAAAATCCATTATATTCAGCTATCCTTACTTACGGTAAGGCTGGCCGAACTTGTCATGGTAATAGTCAACACCCTCTTCAAAGTGAACCATGTTTCCGCGTGACTGAAGGTAAGCAACCAGTGCATCCATTTCAGTTACATCCGATGCATCACCATCAAATGCACGTACGTTCAATGGCGTCGGCTTAAAGCTGTCAGTCCATTGATCAACGACACCCTCTTCGTTCACCCATGTATTACGTTCATAACGGGCACGCAGGTCATCTTCACCGGCACCGTCATCTGCAGCAGCCTGAGCCTTCAGGTCAGCTTCCCAGTTGTCGATGTCACCCTGCTCATAAGGAACGTTCAACGTGCGCAGGGCTTCCATACGTGCTTTGGTCTTGCTTGTGTCAAGCACGTTGGTTTCCAGCCATGCGTAGTTCGGCATGACCGATTCCGGTACTACCGAGGTTGGCTGACGCAGATGCTGTACGTGCCAGGCATCTGTATATTTGGTGCCCAGACGAGCCAGGTCAGGACCGGTACGCTTGGAACCCCAAACGTAGTTATGGTCATAACGGGACTCAGCAGCCAGTGAGAAGTGGCCATAACGCTCTTTCTCATCACGGAAAGGACGAATCATCTGTGAGTGGCACAGATAGCAGCCCTCTTTGCGGTAGATTGCGTAGCCTTCAAGCTCCAGAGGAGTGTAAGGGCGAACACCTTCAACGGCAGGCTCTGCATCGTCCAGATAGTAAGGAGGTACGATTTCAACGATACCGCCTACCGCTACCAGCAGTGCTACAAACACACACAGTATGCCGAGATTACGCTCAACGCTGTCATGTGGAATACTTAGTTTGAATTTATTCTCAGACATGTAATCCCCCCCTTACGCCGAAGCCACTGCTGTCTGCTGGCCTTCTTCGGCCTTGGCAGCTTGCAGTGTCTTCACGAGATTGTAGAGCATGATACCGAAACCGATGGTTACCAGGGCACCACCGATCGTACGCATTGCATAGAACGGATGCATGGCCGCTACCGAATCCGCAAAGGTGTAAACGAGGTTTCCGTAATCATCGAATGCACGCCACATCAGGCCCTGGAGTACACCCGAAGCCCACATTGCAGTGATGTAAAGAACAGCACCGACAGTGTGAATCCAGAAGTGAACATTGATGAGTTTCACGGAATACATCGGACGCCAGATATAGGTAATCATGTGATACAGCGCAGCGATCGCGATCATCGCATTCCAGCCCAGGGCACCGGAGTGAACATGACCCACGGTCCAGTCAGTATAATGAGACAGAGCATTCACACTCTTAATCGCCATTAACGGACCTTCGAATGTAGACATACCGTAGAATGCCAGAGCCACAATCATGAAGCGCATGACCGGGTCAGTACGGAGTTTGTGCCATGAACCGGACATGGTCATCATACCGTTAAGCATACCACCCCATGACGGGAAGATCAGCGCAATCGACATACCGGCACCCAGAGACTGAGTCCAGTCCGGAATCGCGGTATACTGCAGGTGATGTGCACCCACCCATACGTAGAGGTACATGATTGACCAGAAGTGAACCACGGACAGACGGTATGAATAGATCGGACGGCCTACATGCTTGGGAACGAAGTAATACATGACACCGAGGAAGCCTGCAGTCAGGAAGAAACCTACCGCGTTATGTCCCCACCACCACTGTACCATCGCATCATGAACACCTGCGTAAGCTGAATATGAGAACGTCATATCAACCGGCAGAGCCATACCGTTGAATACAAAGATGTACGATACCATGAACATCATGCCCAGGAAGAACCACAGCGCCACATAGATGTGCGATGTGCGACGGTTCTTGATGGTCATGATGAAGTTAAGGCTGTAAAGAACCCAGGAGACAGCCAGAATGATATCAATCCACCATTCAGCTTCGTGGTACTCCTTACCCTGAGTAATCCCCAGAGGGAAAGTCAGAAGTGCGCACACCAGACCGATCAGCCAAAGCCAGATCGCTGCCCACGCCAGTTTGCTGCTCCAGATACGTACATGGCAGGTGCGCTGTACGATATAGAACGCTGTTGCATAAAGCATGAAACCGCCAAATGCAAAAATTACCGTATTGGTATGCATCGGACGAAAACGTCCAAAGCTCAAATACGGGTTATCAAAGTTTAATGCCGGCCACGCCAACTGAGACGCGATAAACGTCCCGAAAAAGGTGCCGACCAGACCCAATATGATACTAAGTACCACACAGATCTTGACGATGTCGTAATCATACTCTTGATGAGAAACTGCGCTCACGATCATCCCTCCTCTCTGTTTAGATTTTTATTATTCAATACATTATCCATTATTATTCGCATCTTCATCCATCTTTTTACTCACCCAGCGGAACAGGTAAGCAATCATGCCGATGCAAAAAATTACGGTGAAAGCACCTAAAAAAACTACCGGATCACTGAAGTCCCAGGCAGTCGTTGCCTGAGAAGCCATCTCTCCGGAAGCTGCGCTTGCCTCTTTCATACACACCCTCCTATCAATTTTTTATTCGGTATAAATGCTTGTTTAAACACGTACAATTACAGCGTTTTTTAAAAAAAGTCTGAAAACTCAGTAAATGAACAGGCTTACAAAACTTACGATAGCGATGAAACTAAAGTAATAAACGAAACCGAGAATAAAAGGCATATTCAACCTCCTGACCTGAATTGACTTAGATCAATTTTTTTTCTGAGCCCGGAACATTAGCCAACCCCCTGAAGATTATCAATAGATTAAAAAAAATTCATTGTGACCGGCAAGAGATATCCTTCCGCTCCACCAGATTCTGA
This sequence comes from Mariprofundaceae bacterium, assembly GCA_021734365.1. Classification (GTDB taxonomy): domain Bacteria; phylum Pseudomonadota; class Zetaproteobacteria; order Mariprofundales; family Mariprofundaceae; genus WSZY01. The sequence goes on from JAIPJD010000056.1 coordinate 6,964, forward strand.
AGAAAGACCGGGCAGAACAATGCTTCAATATAATTATTATATATCAGTTAGTTACGGTCTATTTTAGCACCCAATAAGCCACTGGAAATTATCGCCAAACCATACAATTGTGTGTAATTAACCTACTCTATTACTCAGGATAACAGAGGGGAATTCTTGACTGAAATCAAGATTGTTCAACGGATATTTAATGTTCAAAAGCTTGATAAAAATCAAAAATTTAGCACTCGAAAACTTGACCGAAATCAAAAATTCTGTCCGGTAATGGATAATTAATCGTTTCATTACGGCGTCTTTGCCCCTAGGATTTCCCGTCTTTTGATCATACCAAACACATTCAAGCATACAAATGAGGTTTTCAATGCCGAACGATAAAGCCACTGAAAAATCACATAGCGGTGACATTGTTTATGAAGTAAACACCGGCGGGACCACCGTTCATGCCCGCCGCATGAAGGGCCGGTGGCGTAATATTAAATGGCTGATGATGGGGCTGATTTACCTGCCGCTGTTCATACTGCCCTATATTCCCTGGGGTGACCGTCCGGCAATTCTCTGGGACATTCCTAATCGTAAATTCTATTTCTTTGACCTCACCGTATGGCCGCAGGACTTTTTCATTCTGGCACTGATTCTACTGTTCTGCTTCATGCTGCTGTTTGCCATGACTGCCGTTGCAGGCCGGATTTTCTGTGGTTTTGTCTGCCCGCAAACCATCTGGGTTGACATCATGACCTGGATCGAAACCAAGGTTGAAGGATCACCAAAAAAACGTATCCAGCTTGATAACAGCCCCTGGAATGCAGATAAAATCATCCGCCGCGGTGGCAAGCACGTGCTCTTTCTTGGTGTTTGCATATTCACCGCTATTCATGTCGTTGCCTACTTCAGTGGCATCTGGGATCTCTACGCGGGCCTTGCGACATTCAACCTGAAAGCTGCTGAGTGGATCTCTCTCCTGGTTATTATCGTTACCTGTTACGTTGATACAGCGCTCATTCGTGAACAGTTCTGCATGTGGGTCTGCCCTTATGCACGTATTCAGGGGGTATTTACCGATCAGGACACCCAGGTCATTTCATACGACCATCATCGTGGTGAGCTGCGTGGCCGTATGAAAAGAGGCCAGGTTGCCGAGGGGTATGGCGATTGCATTGCCTGCAACCTCTGCGTTGTTACCTGCCCCACCGGTGTGGATATTCGTCTGGGCCAGCAGATTGGCTGCATTAACTGCGGCATCTGTGCTGATGCCTGCGATTCAGTCATGGAGAAAATTTCACGGCCTAAAGGTCTGATTCGCTTCGCTTCATTTCATGAAATTGAAGAGAATACCAAAGTTCATAACCCTTTCCTTCGCCCGCGTCCCCTCTTTTATGCTGCAGTCACACTGTTTGCCATAATCGGTATTGTTTACGGCCTGGCTACCAAAACGGTGCTGGACATCAACGTACGACATGAGCGTTCGCCGCAATTCACCATGATGTCAGATGGTAGCATTCAGAATATGTATCATCTGGATATTCTCAATAAAACAGACAAGCCTGCAGACTTTATTATTACCATCACAGGTCTCGACGGGCTCAGCAGCAATGTGGATGATAAAATATTCCACTTAAAGACCGCTCAGGTGAAGCGGTTTATCATGCTTGCGCGCGCACCTCGCAAAGTGCTTACTCAAACAAGCCAGCCGATCACTATCACGCTGCAGTCGAAAGAGAACCCTGAAATTAAAGATGTATACAAATCCATGTTTATCGGACCCAAACAATGACAAATGACGCTCTGACCATGAAGAAGAAAGATGAGTCCGCATGGCGCAGTCCATGGATTCGTTTCTGTATCGGCCTGTTACTGACTGTTGTTGTCGTCAACGTAAGTTTTGTTGTGATCAGTGCAACCACGAACCCCGGCCTGGTTACGGAAGAGTATTACAGATACGGCATGCAGCAGAACAGGATCGATAAAATGTATCGCAAGCAGCTCGACCGTGGCTGGCAGGTTGAGATGGTTATTCCCGCCAAAATCGATCCGGGCACAGCATTTAATGTGCGGGTCAAAGCCATGGACAAACAGGGCACCCCCATCTCCGGCGCACGTTCAGAACTGGTGGCATATCGCCCGAGTGACGCCGACCAGGATGCCACCATAGAACTACAGGAAACCTCCAAAGGTATCTATGCCGCTTCTCTCAATCTGCCGGATATCGGTATCTGGGATATTAACCTGCTGTTTGAATCTGAAGGAGAGAAACACTCCCTGCGTCAGAGGATTTATGTTGGCAGTGAAAGCGACAGCAAAGGAAACCACTCAACACTGGACAACATCGTCAACTGGCTGACCGACTGAATCACCATCACATCTCATGAATGACTCAGACATCACTGATGTAAGCGGGTGCTTCCACTGTGGTCTGCCTGTTCCTGCTGGTGGCCGTGTTGATTTCGTGATTCATGGTAAAACAGAGAGCTTCTGCTGCCAGGCCTGTGCGCAGGTCTGTCAGATCATCAATGATGCCGGACTTGAGCGTTTTTATGAGTATGCGCCACAGGAGAGGTCGTGGGAAACACCTGTAGATGCTCCGGAAGATGTTGAAATCTTTGATCACTTCGAGGTACAGCAGGACTTTGTCTCCCAGCGACCCGACGGCTCTCTGCAGGCACAGCTGCTCATTGAGGGCATCCACTGCCCTGCCTGTGTCTGGCTGATTGAGCACACACTGAAAAAAATGGATGGCATACTCGGTGCAGAGGTGAACTACACCAAACACCGTCTTAAACTCAACTGGGACCCCGAACGACTGAAACTGTCCGACATCATCCGCCGGATTGGACACATTGGTTATCGTGCCCTGCCTTTTGAAGAGGATGAAGCATTCCTGCGCGCCAAGAAGGAGCGCCAGGATCTCATGTTTCGTATGGTCTTTGCCGGTTTTGTTGTGGCCAACGTGATGACTGCGGCTGTCTGTCTCTATGCCGGTGACTTCCTGGGTATCGCTGATCGATGGAGCTCCCTGTTTAAATGGTATTCTCTGGCATTCACCATCGCGACCGTCAGCTACTCTGCCCGCAACTTTTTCACCTCTGCCTTTCATGCTCTGAAAACGGGCTACCTGAATATGGATGTCCCCATCACGCTTGGCATCACGGTCAGTTTTACGGCCTCGGCATGGGCTACTGTTACAGGGGAGGGGCATGTTTATTATGACTCTATCTCCATGTTTATCTTTCTCATCCTTATTGGTCGGTATCTGGAGTTTGCCGCACGTGAATCTGCAAGCTCTTCGACCCAGCACCTGCTGGCACTGCTGCCCAGATCTGCCCGGGTTCTGGATGACAGTGGCAAGGGTGAAAAACTGCTGCCTTTAAGACTGGTCAAAAGCGGCGACATTCTACGTATTAAACCCGGTGACAGGGTTCCTGTTGATGGCGTTGTCATTTCAGGCGAATCACGTATTGATGAATCCATGCTCTCAGGCGAGTCCCTGCCTGTTCACAAGGGTGCTGGCAGTAAAGTGGTTGGTGGCACCATGAACATGAATGGGGTTCTCACCATTGAAGCAACCGATGTTGGCCACCGTTCTGTCCTGTCACAGATTGTTGAGATGATCGAGAGCGCTCAAAACAGCCGCGTCAGGGTGCAGAGCATTGCAGATCGGATTGTGCCCTACTTCGTGGCTGTCATCCTCGCGCTTGCACTGATCACATTTGCATTCTGGATATGGCAAGGCGATAGATCCATGGCCATCATGGCTGCTGTTTCTGTTTTGATTATCACCTGCCCATGCGCGCTCGGTCTGGCAACGCCGATGGCTGTTGCCGTAGGTGCAGGGCTGGGCGGCAAACTGGGCACTCTGATTAAAAAAGGCGATGCCCTTGAACAGCTGACATCGGTTAACCACATTGTCTTTGATAAAACCGGCACCCTTACATCAGGCCATATTCAGATCCATCGTGCCACCTGCCTGGAGGGTGAGCAGGCATTACTGTTCGCACAGGTTCTGGCACTCGAAAGCCAGTCCGAACATCCACTGGCTCAGGCCCTGACCAGCTATCTGCTGGACGAGGGATACCACACATCCGGCTACTCACTGGAGGCGTTTGAAAATATTCCCGGCCGCGGCATTGAAGGGAGAGTGGTCAAAGGCAATGAAAAAACCGGCCTGCGTATTGGTTCGCTGGGCTGGGTAGAACACTTCGGGCTCAGCATAGCCCCGGATATTCAGCAGCAGATGGATGAGCAGGAGTCACTGGGGCTAACGGTTGTGGTTATTTTTACCGAAAATGAGCTGCTCGGCTGGTTTGCACTTGGTGATGAGCTTCGTCCGGAAGCTAAAGATGTTGTCAGGCAACTGCAGCAACAGGGCATTGAGGTCAGCATTCTCTCCGGCGACAGAAGGGCCGTGGTCGAAGCCATCGCAGCACAATTAACTTCACAGCAGCAGACACCACTTCACCTGATGGCAGAGGTGCTTCCCGGTGATAAAACCGAACGCATCAAAGCGCTGCAGGATCAGGGCATGAAAGTCTGCATGATAGGCGATGGGATTAATGATGCGCCCGCCCTGACTCAGGCTAACGTGGGCATGGCTGTCGCCCACGCCACCGATATTTCAGCTCATGCTGCCGATGTTGTCCTGCTCGGCGGCCTGGAAAAAGTGCGCACAGCAATTGAGCTCTCTGCCCAAACCATGCGCACAATCAAACAGAACCTGGGTATTTCACTGGGTTATAATGTGATGGTCATACCTCTGGCTGTGGCCGGGCTGGTTTACCCCCTGCTTGCCGCCATTGCCATGCCCGCCTCTTCACTTCTGGTAATCTTCAATGCTTTACGGATTCGTTCAAAAATGAAACGCTTTGAAATAAAGCTTCAGCAGGAGATTTAATGGACATTATTCTGATGCTCATCCCGGCCGCACTGTTGATCAGTGTCGTTGCCATTGTTGTTTTCTACTGGTCGGTTAACTCAGATCAGTATGAAGATATGGATGGTGAGGCTTATCGTATTCTGATGGATGATGATGATGAATTGATCCCGGGCAATGTAAAAAAACCGGGACAGACCGGGTCTCAAAAAGCCCCTCATGATAAAAAAATGGATACGTCGGAAGGACCGGAATGAATTTAACCAATCACCTTGGAAAAATAGCGCTCGTATTCGTTATTCTGGTAACGGGATACACCTTCTATTCGACAAAACTTGATATCGAGAAACATGCTGCAGCCAACAGCACATTCGTTGATGACTCAGGCCACCTGCATGTGCTCGGACTCATCCTTCCGGGAAGCACCCTGCGTGAGGCTGAGATCAAACTGAAAAGCCGCGCTGATACGGCCATCTATATCTACCCGGGTGAACAGGGCGGGCGCGTCACTCTGGAGGCCTTCTTTCCCTCCATTGCTGACCACAGCAAAGTCATTCTGCAACTGCAGGCCAGCCAGGCCATGCTGGAAGCAATGCAACAGCATGCCACACCACCGCGCCTCTATCCCGACGGTGTCGTTCGCATGAACCTCGGCGACGAAGATGTATTGAAGGTTCTTACACTTCCCATTACGGGCCTCTCCCTTATTCCAAGCCTGGAGATCGACCAAAAGATGCTTGCAGCCCGCTTTGGCAAGCCTGCAAAAGAGGTTGATGAGGGTAAAGGGGTTATCCGGCAGGAGTACCCGGACGTTTACCTGACCACCATCCTCAGCCCTGACGGCAGAGCGAGACTGGATTTTACTGTACCTGATAAGCCTGCAACTGCTGATGTACCAATTTCTAAGGCATCGGTAACCAAATAGCGTTATTCGAATGACTGCTTCCGGCCAAAACAGTCATTCAGAATTCAACGTAAATCACCTGCTGCGACAATCAAGCTACCTAGTGGAATTGAAGATGGGATTAATGGCTCAACCAACTGAGCCAAGTTGTTGCCGTGCGGCAAAAAAATGGCAGACCGTAGCTTAAGATTTTTTACGGGAAGTCCGGCGAACAGGTTTCGGATTTCAGTCGAAGTACGCCAACGGTGCGTATTCCGACGCATCCGGCCGCCTATTCCGGTCTGAACCGGCCACCCATTCCAGTGCAAACCGGCCACCCTGTGGTGAGGCTATAGCCTGCTGGACTGGTGCTACTCTGCGGAGTGTTTCTTGATGGTCAATGTTG
>JAIPJD010000057.1 GCA_021734365.1 Mariprofundaceae bacterium
ATCCCGTCCACAAAAGGAGCGCTCTGAGGCATGTCCTTGAACTCCTCCCCCACCCATGGATGGGTGGCGGGCGAACACCGTGAGCCCGTAAACGTAGCAAAACCACGCTTTTGCGAAGTGATAAAGGCGGAAGGCAGGAGCCTGTAGCCGAATGAAAACAATCAGTTTAATTGATTATGGCATGGGCAACATGCACTCCATTGCCAAGGCTCTGGAACAGGCAGGCGGAAAGGTTCAGCTGGTTAAAACACCGGAGGAGCTGGACAATACCTCCCGTATTGTTCTTCCCGGTGTGGGGGCCTTCAGGGACTGTGCTGCAGCGCTGAAAGCGTCAGGGCTGGGCGATGCCATCAAAGAGAAATGTGCAGAAGGCACTCCCTACCTCGGCATCTGTCTGGGCATGCAGGTGATGCTGACATCTTCAAGAGAGTTCGGTCTCCATTCCGGCCTGAACCTGATTCGTGGTACGGTCAAACCTTTTCCCGAGTCACACCCTGAACGTGGCTATAAAATCCCGCACATGGGCTGGAATGATATTCTCTTCGCATCAGGCAAAGAGATTCATCCGGTACTGAAACCATTGCAAAAACAGCAGGTCTATTACGTGCATTCATACTACTGTGCGCCTGAAAATCCGGAACATATCCTGGGAGTCTGCTCTTACGGTGAATTCCCGTTTGCATCAGCCATTGGCCGCGACAACATGGTCGGCGTGCAGTTTCACCCGGAAAAAAGTCAGCGTGCAGGCATGGCATTACTGGAGGCTTTCCTGAAATGGAATCCGTGAAGTTTGAACTCATCCCCGCCATTGATCTGAAAGGCGGCCACTGTGTCCGCCTGAAGCAGGGTCGTATGGATGATGCCACCGATTACGGCGATGATCCGGCCGCCATGGCCGAAAAATGGCAGTCCATGGGCGCAACACGGTTGCATGTAGTGGATCTTGATGGTGCGTTTGCTGGAAAACCGGCCAACAGGCCTGCCATTGCCGCCATTTGTGAACGTTTGACTATTCCTGTACAGCTCGGCGGCGGCCTGCGCGATCTCTCCATGATTGAAGGTATTCTGAATCTGGGTGTTGACCGGGTTATTCTCGGCTCAGCCGCCGTTTCAAACCCGCAGCTGGTGACAGATGCATGTAACATGTTCCCCGGCCGGATTTGTGTCGGCATCGATGCCAAAGGTGGCATGGTAGCCGTACACGGCTGGGATGATGTCACCAATGTTACTGCCATTGATTTGGCACGAAAGTTCGAGGATGCAGGCGTATCCGCCATCATCTACACCGATATTTCCCGTGATGGCATGATGACAGGCCCGAATATTGAAGAGACGGTCAACCTGGCGAACTCAATCGCCATTCCGGTGATTGTTTCCGGTGGTGTCTCCAGCATGGAAGATGTCAGGGCATGTGCAACCCATGCAAAGAACGGCATCTGCGGTGCCATTACCGGCCGTGCCATCTATGAAGGCAGCATCGATTTTGCCCAAGCAATGAGAGAACTGACATGAAAACCTTTTTACCACAGAGGCACAGAGACACAGAGAAAGACCCTCAGAACATATTCTTCTTTGTGCCTTGGTGCCTTGGTGGTTCGATCTAATGTTATCAAAAAGAATTATACCGTGTTTGGACGTTGCACATGGCCGCGTCGTGAAAGGCGTTCAGTTTGTCGACATTATTGATGCCGGCGACCCTGTAGAGGCCGCAATCAGGTATGATGAACAGGGGGCTGATGAGCTCTGCTTCCTCGATATTCGTGCCTCGCACGAAAGCCGGGATACGCTCTATCACATGGTTACCGATGTGGCCGAGCATGTCTTTATGCCACTGACCGTAGGTGGTGGTGTTAAAGAGATTGCCGACATCGAGAACCTGCTGCATGCCGGGGCCGATAAGGTTTCGATCAATACAGCAGCCATCTTTAACCCGGAATTTGTCAAAGAGGCTGCCGAGCGCTTCGGCTCATCGACCATCGTGGTGGCAGTTGATGCCAAGCGGGTCCAAAAAAACGGGACGGATGATCACTGGGAGTGTTTCACCCACGGGGGGCGCAAACCGACCGGTATCAATGCCGTGGAATGGGCAAAACGCATGAGTGATTACGGAGCCGGGGAGATTCTACTCACCAGTATGGACTGCGATGGCACCAAAAACGGTTATGACATCCCCCTTACCCGGGCGGTAGCAGAAGCCATCCCTGCCAATGTCATTGCCTCCGGTGGCGTGGGTAATCTGGAGCATATGGCTGAAGGGTTAACCGATGGCAAGGCCGATGCTGTTCTTGCCGCCTCTATCTTTCACTTTGGTGAATACACCATTGCCGAAGCCAAAAACTATCTTGCAGATAAAGGTATCCCTGTACGGATTTAGTCTAGTCCGGTTTCGGGCTCCTGCCCTTCACCTTTTATCGTTACGCAAAAACGTCGTTTTGCTCCACTTACAGCTTCACTTTGCTTCGCTGCCCCACATCCTGTGGGGAGGGCTGGCCTTTCAATCTTCCTCTTCAATCAGAGATTATCTGCGTTCATCCGTGTCTAACTGTTCTTACTCTTAATCCTCTGTGGTAAAATCCTCACATGGAATGGGCGCAGCAGATCATCGAACAGTACGGCTACTGGGCCGTCTTCATCGGCACCTTTGCCGAAGGTGAGGCCGTATTTGTTGCCGCAGCAGCTCTCGCAGCCGCAGGTCTGCTTGAACCCTGGAAAGTCATTGTTGTGGCCGCGATCGGAGCATTTATCGGCCATCTCTTCTTTTTTGCTCTGGGGCGCTGGCGCGGCATGCAGATCATCAACTCCTTTGAGTTTCTGCGTACCCACCACCCCAAAGCCAACAGAGTACTCGACCATTACGCCCACTGGTCGGTTTTTATCTTTCAGTACCTGTATGGAACACGCATTGTAGCCGCCATCATGTTTGGATGTTCCAGCATCGGATTCTGGCGCTTCTTTCTGCTGCAGATCGTTAACTGCATCACATGGGCGCTTGTCATCTACGCGGCCGGCCATTTTCTCGGTATTGCAGCACTGCAGATCATCGAACACTACGGCTTTATCGGCCTGATGGTGGTAATCGGTATTGTGGCTGTTGTTGCAATGCTCGCCTGGTTCGGCCTCCACGAATACAAGCTGCACCACCCGCAGCCGGAAGATGAAAAGGAGCCAGACAGAAAATAACACCCTGTTCCATCTTCATCTGGTCTACACTCATACAGAGACAGGCGTTCAAGGAGCAGATAGTCATGAAAGTACGTCATCCGGCAGTGGCCGGGAGTTTTTATCCGGACAATCCTGATATTCTGGCCCGCAGTGTCGATGCCATGCTATTTGAAGCCGGCAATGTCCGGACTGGCAAATATCCCAAGGCCCTGATTGCACCCCATGCCGGATACATCTATTCAGGCCCGACGGCTGCCTGTGCCTATACGCTCCTGAATACAGATAAAATCAGACGGGTCGTGCTGCTGGGCCCTACCCACCGCACACTTCTTTCCGGCCTGGCCCTGCCGGAAGCCGATGTCTTTGAAACACCTTTGGGCAGCATTGAACTTGACCGGGATGGCATGGCTCAGGTTCAGCATCTGGCTCAGGTTACAATTGAAGGCGGCAGCCATGCATTTGAGCACTCGCTTGAGGTTCACCTCCCGTTCCTGCAACGCAAATTAAATCAATTCACACTGATTCCGTTTGCCGTTGGACAGGTGCGGCCAGAGATGGTGGCAGAAGTCCTCAACCTGTTATGGGGAGGAGAGGAGACAGTGATTGTCATCAGCTCCGACCTGTCACATTACCACCCTTACGAAACGGCCATGCACATTGATGCAGAAACCGCAGAGACCATTATCCGGCTGGAACCGATCATTACCCATGAACAGGCCTGCGGAGCCACGCCCATCAATGGTCTGCTGGCCTGCACAGAGAAACATCCACTCAGGCCGGAACTGATCGACCTGCGTAATTCAGGTGACACGGCCGGGCCCCGGGATCAGGTGGTGGGCTATGGGGCCTTTGCCTTCTATGAGCTGGAGCACACGTAATGATCAGTTTTACGCCTGAACAGGGTGCCCTGCTGCCGGTTATCGCCCGTGCGACCATCAGCAAAGAGCTGGGCATCGCTGCCGCTATTCCCAAAACAGCAGATCACCCCTGGCTGAATGATCAGGCCGCCACTTTTGTCACCCTGAAACAGAACAATGAACTGCGTGGATGTATCGGTTCGCTGAGGGCGAGGCAATCACTGATGAACGATCTTCAGAACAATGCCATTTCCGCTGCCTTTCATGACCCGCGTTTCCCTCCACTATCGAAAGATGAACTTGATCAGACAGCAGTCGAGGTCTCGCTACTCAGTGACCCGGTACCTCTCACCTTCTCCGATGAGCCCGATGCTCTGTCACAGCTCAGACCCGGTATGGACGGCATCATCTTCGAATGCGGCAGCTATCGCAGCACATTCCTGCCGCAGGTGTGGGAGCAGTTGCCCAATCCTGAACTCTTCATGTCCCACCTGAAACAGAAGGCAGGGCTTGCGCCCGATTTCTGGAGTGATGATGTGCTACTCTACAGGTACGAAGTAGAGAAGTTTGCGGAGAATTTGTGAGGACTGATCATGCCGAATGAACACTATCCCGGCAGGTACTGGCACCGATTGGATGGTGAGGGGGATAACGGACGCATTCAGTGCGATCTCTGTCCACGCGACTGCAAGCTGCACGACGGCCAGCGCGGCCTCTGTTTTGTCCGTAAATGTGAGAATGGCGGGATCGTGCTGACCACTTATGGCCGCTCCTCCGGCTTCTGCATCGACCCGATCGAGAAAAAACCGCTCAACCACTTCTACCCCGGCACCTCGGTACTCTCCTTCGGCACTGCCGGCTGCAACCTGGCCTGCAACTACTGCCAGAACTGGGATATCAGTAAGTCCCGTGAATGGGATCGCCTCTGCGACGAGGCCTCACCCGAAGCGCTGGCCAAAGCGGCAGTGAAACATGGCTGCAGATCGGCTGCCTTCACATACAACGATCCGGTCATCTTCCTTGAATATGCGGTGGACTGTGCCAGGGCATGCCACGAGCTGGGCATTAACACAGTGGCGGTAACTGCAGGCTACATTCACCCCGAACCTGCCAGAGAGTTCTTCGCGCATATGGATGCAGCCAACGTTGGTCTGAAGGGCTTCAGCGAGGAGTTTTATCACAAGCTCTGTGCCGGCCATCTGCAGCCGGTACTGGATACACTGGAGTATCTGGTGAAGGAGACCGATTGCTGGACCGAAATCACCACACTTCTGATTCCCGGCCACAACGATTCGGATGAGGAGCTGAAACGCATGTGCGACTGGCTGGTGGAGCATCTCGGCGCGGATGTGCCGCTGCACTTCTCAGCCTTCCACCCCGATTATAAAATGGTGGATGTGCCATCCACCCCGCAGGCCGCCCTTACCCGCGCCCGTGAGATTGCGATAAATGCCGGACTGCATTACGTCTACACCGGCAACGTGCATGACACCTCTGGCGCCACCACCCACTGCCCTGCATGCAATGCGCCACTTATTGTGCGCGACTGGTATGAGATTCTTGACTACCGCGTCACCGATGAGGGCCGCTGCTCCGATTGCGGACACGCCATCGCCGGTCACTTCGAACACTTCACCGAAGCCTTCGGCAACCGCCGCATACCTGTCAGGGTTTCAATCTAACCATCATCATCCGCAAACAACTGCTCAATCTCCGCGGTGTGGAGTTCGCAGATCATCCGGCGTTTCACCTTCAATGTCGGGGTCAGCATGCCATTGGCCTGCGTCCACTCATCATCAATAAAGGCAAAGTTTTTAACCTGCATATAGCTGGGCAGATCATGCTCATCCATACGCATACGCTGTAGCATCCATTGATGCATGACATCGTTAGTTTTCCAGTCATCAGGCAGCGCACTGCCATGATCCTTTTTCCATGCAGCTGCCAGTCCATCCATATCCGGCACAACCAGTGCCGCCACACAGGAACGATTGTCAGCGATCACCAGCGACTGGAGAATGGTCGTGTCCTGCACCAGATGCTGCTCGATAATCGCCGGTGGCACATTCTCACCGTTGGTCAGCACCATAATCTCCTTCTTGCGATCGACGATCCGGATAAATCCCTCATCATCAATCTCAACAATATCTCCGGTACGCAGCCAGCCGTCATCGCTGAGCACCTCCTTGGTGGCATCGGGCTTGTTCCAGTAACCGGACATCACCATTGGCCCGCGTATCAGCAGCTCTCCATCTTCTGCCAGACGTGTCTCCACACCCGGCAATGCTCTGCCCACCGATTCAGGCTTAATACGGGCCAGAGTGTTCACGGATAAAACGGGAGAAGTTTCGGTCAAGCCATAACCCGGCAGAACTTTGATATCTGCCGCCAGCAGAAAACGTGCAATGACAGGGCTGAGTGCTGCACCACCGGAAATAAACAGGCGCAGACGTCCACCCATCTTTTCCCGCAGTTTGCTGTTCACCAGGTGATCAAGAATATCCCAAAGTTTAGCTTTGAAACCTCGCAGTTCTTTTCCCTGCTGTTGCAATTCAAAACGTTCCATACCGAGCGCCTGTGCTTTATCAAACAGCATCTTCTTCACAGCTGATGCTTCCATTTTTGCGTGTACCCCTGCGTAAATTTTTTCGTACAGCCGGGGCACGGAGATCATCACGGTTGGTTTCACTTCCGGCATATCCCGCATCAGAGTGGTGACATCCTCGGCATAAGCGATTTCAGAACCTGCGGCCACGACAAGAAAGTGACCGACAGTTCTTTCAAACGCATGGGAAACGGGAAGAAATGAGAGGAAAACATCTTCAGGGAAAATTGCCACCCCGCCCAGGCCCGCCTTCACATCTGACAGAAGATTATCATGGGTCAGCATCACCCCTTTGGGGTTACCAGTGGTGCCGGAAGTATAAATCAGCGTCGCCAGGCTTTTCCGGTCGGGCACGGGAGTGCTCGGGCCGGTATCCCATGTTTCATCGCGGGAGATGTTATCTACAGAGAGCCCACTGCCGGAAAATGGAATGGACCTGATGTTCAGTCCGTTGAGCTTCTCCTGCTGCTCACCCGGCTCGACGAAGATCAGTTTGCATCCGGCATCACTGAATACATATTCGACTGATTCGCTCGGATCGGTGAAATAGGCGGGAACAGTAACGGCTCCCAGACGCAAAATAGCAAAATCAGACATCAACCACTCAACACTGTTGTGCCCCAATATGCCAACCCGGTCACCCGGCTTTATACCCTGACCTTCAAGCCATGCAGAGAGTCGCAGCACTCGATGTTGAAGGGTAATACGATTTAATCCCGTCCAGCTTCCATCAGGCAGACGCCTGCGCAAAGCAGGTCGCTGCAACCATGATGTCGGCGAATGAAAGAGAAGATCAGAAAGACAGTTTGCCCGATCTACCTGTTCAGCACCGGGACATGATTCAACTTCACTCATAAATGACCTCAAGATTCGCGGGGAGTTTCATGCCTGAAGATTTGAACGAATGACGTAATTCATCTTTTTTGATGGTTGAAAAATAGTGCAGCAATCCACCCCGGAATGGTGGGAAGCCGATGCCGTAGATCATCGCTGCATCCAGATGTTCAGTGCTGTCAACGACCTTTTCAGAGAGACATGCAAGCGCTTCGGTCAGCATCGGCAGAAGGCAGGCTTCAACAATCTTTTTATCCGTCATGGCATCATCCTGGTCTGCAAGGTTGGCATCAAACTCCTTTTCCCGATGCGATTTCAGCTTGAGATATTGAGAAAGTTCGGGATTCATCCCCAGTCGCTTCTCACCTTCATAGAGATAAAATCCCCTGCCGGACTTCATCCCCAGCACGCCCTTCTCAACCATTTGATCGAACCACAGTGGCATGGCCATTCGTTTGCCATATGACTCCGAAAGGTGCGAGCCAACATGGTGGCAGATATCCAGGCCCACTCTGTCTGCCAGTTCAATTGCGCCCATCGGCATACCAAAATTTTTCAGTGCTCCATCAATATGTTCAAGCTTTTGACCACACTCAAACAACTGCAGTGCTGCGCTCATAAATGGCATGAGGCAGCGATTTACCAGAAACCCGGGACAGTCTGCAACCACGACCGGAAACTTCCCCCAACGCGCTGCCAGGGCTGCTGTAGTCTGCACACTCTTTTTTGTGCTTTTCGAGCCGGCAACGACTTCAACCAGTGGCATCTTCGGTGCGGGGTTAAAAAAGTGCAGCCCAACCATGCGGCCGGGATATTTCAAGCCGGCCTGCTGATCGCTGACTGACAGGGAGGATGTATTGGTCAATAGTAACGTATCCTTACGAACCGCCGATTCGACATCTGCCCAGAGCTGTTTTTTAACATCAATATCTTCGAGAACAGCTTCGATGACCACATCGGTTGAAGCCAGGCCGCTTGAATCCATAGCAGGCCGGATACGCTGGAATCGTTTTGAGTCTCTTCTGGCCAGTTTTGCCAATAATTTCATGCCGTGCCCTAACGCATCTCCTGTGATGTCATGCAGATCAACGTCACCATCTCTGGAAGCTACCCAGGCAATACCGCCTCCCATCACACCTGCACCATAGATTGCGGTTCGTCGCAGCTCTTTGGCGACAGGCTTCCCCTTCCTGACCATCTCCTGTTTCTTCAGTGCCTCGCCCAGAAAAAAGACCCGGATAAGATTCTTACATGCAGGCGTAACTGCATACTTTCCGAGTGACCCGGCCTCGCGCGCATAAGCAAGGCCATCGCTCATGCCGTAGATCTCCTCCAGAAGGTCTATTGTTCCGGGAACGGAAGGGTAAGCCTCCTCAATATCGAGATGTCTGAAACGGGCCAGTGCCTTCTCACGCACTTTGTAGAAAAAGAGTTTTCGAATCGGCCAGATATGGAACCACCATGGCTCTGTTCGACCCCTGTTTGCCTTACCGGAGCTGGCAAGGTGCTTGATAGCATCATCGACCTGCTCAGGATGACAGGCAAGCTGTGCCAGTCCGATCCGGTGCGCTCTTTCGGCATCCACCGGACGCCCGGTCAGAATCATCTCGACAGCCTGCGGCCAGCCGATTCGCCTGGGCAGACGCACACAACCGCCAAAGCCCGGATGAATACCGATCTTAATCTCCGGCAGCCCGAGGCTGGTTTTCTCACCATAAACAGCAATGATATGGTCACAACTCATCGCCAGTTCCAGTCCACCACCCATACATGCCCCGTCCACCACGGCAATGGATGGAGATGAGAGGGCTTCGATACGACGGCACAGGGCCTGACCACGCTCAGCCAGACGTGTTGCTGCATCGGCATCGGTAACGCTCTGAATAATATTGAGGTCAGCCCCGGCAATAAAACATCCGGGCATGCCGCTTTCAATCACCAGAAGCTGCGGAGCACTCTTCTCCAGTGTGCCCAGATGTGCTTCGAGTTGCTCCATACATGCTTCATCCAGCACGTTAACCGACCTGTCACTGCGCGACAGGCGCAGTCGTGCAACACCACCTTTCCGGCTTAGTGTTACGACTTCCATGGTTCACTCCCAACCAGTATCGCACCGCCCTGACCGCCACCGATACAGAGGGTCGCAAGGCCCAGTCCTCCTCCTGTGTCATGTTTCAGCTGTCTCAGGAGCGTCAGCACAAGTCGGGCACCCGACATCCCTACCGGATGCCCCAGTGCAATCGCACCACCATGAACATTGAGCCTGTCCATGTCCGGCGCTCCGACTGCCGCTTTAGCTCCAAGCATCTTTGTGCAGAACTGTTTGGAATCCATCGCCTTCAGACATGCTAAAACCTGAGCTGCAAACGCCTCATTAATCTCCACCCGTGCCATATCTTTTGCAGACATGCCGTAACGTGAAAGCAGCGTGTTTGATGAGTAGACAGGCCCCAACCCCATACGAGCCGGATCGCAGCCTGAGTATGCCCAGTCATAGAGATAGCCCAGAATCGGCCACCCCTCTGCCTCCGCTTTCTCCCTGTAAGTCAGCAACAACATGGCCGCACCATCAGTAATCTGGGAGCTGTTCCCGGCAGTCACACTGCCCAACGGTTTCTCAAACGCAGGCCTGAGCTTTGCCAAAGCCTCCATGTTCTGTCCGGTACGGATGCCTTCGTCGCGGTGCACTGCAGCATACTTTGGCGGTGCAAACAGATGCATCACCTCACTGCTGAACCACTCATCTTCCCATGCCTTATCAGCACGCTGATGACTCTGTACCGAGAACTCATCCTGCTCTCTGCGTGAGATGTTAAACTCACGTGCCAGTATCTCTGCCGTCTGCCCCATATTCAGATTCACGACGGGGTCCGTCAGTCCTTCCATCAGTGCAATACGCGGCTTCCACGGTGCCTTGAGCATGCCCAGAGCCGCCCTGGCTTTGTCGGGAATGGATCGGGCTCGTTGCAGGCCGGCCACCGCCCTACGGAACCGGTCATGGAACAGCAGCGGTGCATGGGTCATTGATTCAACACCGCCTGCAACAACCACCTCTGCACGCCCGGCCAGGATCTTTTCAGCAGCATCGGTGACAGCCTGCATGCCTGATGCGCAGTTTCGGTGAACAGTGTGTGCAGGAACCTGACGAGGGATGCCTGCCTGCAGAGAGATCACCCGTGAAATATTTACCGCATCCGTTGGTTGAATAACATTGCCGATGATAACGCTGTCGATATCGTCCCGTGTCAGCGGCGAACGTGCCAGAAGCTCCCGAACTGCGTGCATGCCCAGTTCAACTGCCGAAAGCCCTTCAAGGCAGCCGTTCATCTTTCCCATCGGAGTGCGGATACCCGCAACGACCACCACTTCCCGATTACTGCCTGTCGCTTTCCGATCTACTGCCATCAATCCCATCCTTTGCTTTTCTCTCTTAAAATAACCTGACTTTATCTTAGACCATATCAGACAGGTTTAACATGCTCCATAAGTCGCCGGACATAAAGCGAACCTTTCAGTGGCCACGCCTGCTATACATTGCTTTTTTTAAGACTCAGGATCATCTATTGTCTACAATCAGGTTGCGAGGTATGCGATGCACGGTGATAAAAAACAGTTGAGCTGGATGGATGCTTTTGAAAACTACCCGCATCCTCCGGGCATATCCGAAGAGCAAGCTCATAAAAACACCTTTGTTGTCGATAATGCCCTACTCGAGTTCTGGAACCTGGGCCGTAACCAGATCCAGCTCTGGGCCGAGGATGGCTTCGACATGCTCCTGCTGGTGGTTCCCCACTATCGGCTTGAAGAGTTTGCAACAGAGGAGCATCTTATTGAAGAGGTGCTGATGGGCTCCAAGCTGACAACAGCGGAGAGGCTGGAGCAGGCTGCGAACATCTTCAAAGTTGATGTAAAAAGGATCAAACTCCCTTTTAAGCCGGGAGAAGGACTCAGCAGGGAACTCATCAGTGCGCTTGTGCAGCGTTTCGGCATCTCGCTGGTAAAAGACAGGGCGGTCGCCCTGTTCGATATTGCCGGTTTCTCGTTGCTCTCGCCGCTGGAGCAGGTGACTCAGCTTAACAGCCTCTCCTACTCCGTGAATTCGGCCCACAACAAACTGATGGAGCGCTCCATCAATATTCATTTCTCCCGATCAACGACAGGAGACGGCTTCTATATCTGGAACAGGGAGCGCGACAGCATGGCCAATATCGCCCTGTTCGATCTGCTACAGCTCATTCTGGCCGACAACCTGATTGCCCGGCGGAAAGCAAAAGGAAAAACGGTGCCGGCCCTTAAAACCTGCTTCCATGTCGGCTCCCACTACGAATACCACCAGGCGATTGGCCTGAATCCGTCAACGTTCAGCTATATAGTCGGCAATGTCTCCATCGAGCTGGCCCGCATGATCGAGAAGTGCCAACCCGGTCAGATCCTCATCGGTGACTTCAAAACTCCGATGACGGTTTCAGATCAGGGCGAGAAAGAGATGATGGATACGGTCAGTTTCATCAACCGGGTACAAAAGGAGGAGGTGCAACTTCGTAATGTCATCCTCTCGGAAGAGAAAATCGACTCGGTGAATTGTTACCTGACCGGCTCAGCGGATGATGAGCACCAGACCATTAAAAAGTACCGCATTACCGACAAGCACAATCTGTCGCGGAGCGTATACAATGTTAAAGTGGACATCTCTCTGGCTAACTCGGACATGCTTCCGCTTGGTCTGCCCCCCTCAAAACTTTCCGCTTTCTAGAACCTCGGTGCTAACTGAACGGCCACGTATGGCCAGAAGCGGTCATTCCTAAGATACGGAAAAGCGCATAGCCTTACGCGATGTCTGAAACACTCCTGATCCGTATCACCAATGTCGCTATTGAACTGGATGATTCGGGCGGTACCATTTCAAACAAAATTGCAGACCTGTTAAAAATAAAGCGTGGAGAGATCGGCAGGTGGGAGATCGTTCGCAAAGCCGTTGATGCCCGCAAGAAGAGCCATGTTCATTTTGTCTGCAGCATTGAATGCAGTGTTGCTTCTGATGCGGCACTGACACTTCCCCCTCAGGCAGAGATCATTGAACACTCAAGGCTCGATATCGCCAGGCCTGAATCCATCTCTAATCCTGCAAAGGAGAAGGAGCATGTTGTGGTGATCGGCAGTGGCCCGGCTGGTCTTTTTGCAGCCCTCGCGCTGATTGAGGCGGGTATGGCCGTCACACTGCTGGAGCGGGGCAAGCCGGTTGAGGCACGCATGCGTGATATCGGCAAATTGCGCAGCCGTGGCGAGTTGAACCCTGAGAGTAACATCTGCTTCGGTGAAGGCGGTGCCGGCACCTACACCGATGGCAAGCTCTATACCCGAATCAAACATCCGTTTGTGCGCTGGGTGCTGAACGAGTTTGTTCGCTTTGGTGCAGGCAGGGATATTCTTATCGATGCACATCCACATCTGGGAACTGATCGGCTGGTTCGCATCATCCGCAGCATGCGCGATTATCTCATCGAAAAGGGTGTGGATATCCGATTTGAAACGCGCGTGGATGCCCTGCTGACAGAAAATGGGAAGATAACGGGAGTCAGGTGTGCAGCGGGTGAAGAGATCGCTGCCGGCAGCGTTGTGCTGGCTATCGGGCACTCCGCCCGCGAC
>JAIPJD010000058.1 GCA_021734365.1 Mariprofundaceae bacterium
GATTTTCTCATCAACGCTCTCGGCCTCTTCGGCAGTAGCCGGGAAAATCAGATCCCAGTCCGCATCATTCTTTACTGCTTCCATGAAATCTCTGGTGATCAGACAGGAGAGGTTGAACTGACGCAGGCGTCCATCTTCACGCTTGGCGCGGACGAAGTCGGCAACGTCGGGATGTGAAATATCAAAAGTGCCCATCTGTGCACCGCGCCGGCCACCGGCCGATGATACGGTAAAGCACATCTTATCAAAGATATCCATGAATGAGAGCGGGCCACTGGTGTAGGCGCCGGCCCCCGACACATAAGCGCCCTTTGGACGAAGTGTGGAGAATTCATAACCGATGCCACAGCCGGCCTTCAGGGTCAGACCTGCCTCACGAACCATGGAGAGGATGCCATCCATTGAGTCGGGGACGGCACCGGAAACAGTACAGTTGATCGTGGAGGTGGATGGCTTGTGCGCTTCAGCCCCGGCATTGGATATAATGCGGCCGGCCGGAATTGCCCCCTGCTGTAGTGCCCAGGTAAAACGGTTGAACCAGAACTCACGCTTCTCCTCGTCTTCGACGGCGGCCAGGGCGCTGGCAACACGCTCATAGGTAGCCTCGATATCGGCATCGACAGCTTCGCCGTTCTTATCTTTCAGACGATACTTTTTATCCCAGATATCTTCTGATGCGGGTTGCAGCGAAATGCTCTTCTCCAGGCTTTTTTCAGCTGGGAAACCGGCGGACCCTTCCAACACGGTGTTGGCAGCAGTGGTGTTTGCGCTCATACGGACTCTCCCTCCAGCAGGTGCAAAATAGTATTTTTTACAATGTGTTGGTGGCGAGTGTAGATACTATATCTTGCGTGTCAAGCAATCCTGCCCTACTATTGATAGTGTTTATTGATGCACTTCTGATCCACCGCTTTTCCACAGCTTATCCACCGGAAGGGTTGTTGTTAGATACGGCGCGGGCTCCTGCCCTCTGCCTTTAATCGCTTCGCAAGAGTAATGCTCGGCTTCCATGCCTCGTCCGGCTTTACTGCGCCTTTCAGGCGTCCAATTCCGCATTCCTGCTGAATTATGCGGTCTGGCTCCGCTTACATCTCACGATGTTGACTCGCTCCATCCATTATGGATAGCGGGTGGATCCGGCAGGGTTCATGGGTGTCAGGTGTAAAAACAGGGGGCATACTCCGGACCCTCCTCTGCCCCTCATCTCTTCACCCTTCACTCTTCACGCTTCACGCCTTACCCCTCACTCTGTTACGATTGCCCGCATGAGTTCCCGGACACATTTCGGTTTTGAAACGGTCGATGCCAGTGAGAAGGCAGGAAGGGTGATGGGCGTCTTCTCATCGGTGGCCGACAAGTATGACATCATGAATGATGCGATGAGCGCAGGCATGCACCGCCTCTGGAAGCGACGCATGATCCAGGTGGCTGCGGTCAAACAGGATTCCGCTGTACTTGATGTCGCGGCAGGCTCAGGCGACATCTCCATCGGCATGCTGCAGAAGATGGGCTCCAGAGGAGATCGTTCCGGCCGTGTAATCCTGACCGATCTGAACGGGCCGATGCTGGCTGAGGGAGCACGTCGGGTAATTGATGAGGGCTTCCTTGCAGGCACAGCCGACTGCATTCAGTCCGACGGAACGCAGCTCGCTTTTGCCGATAACTCATTCGATGTGGTTTCGATCGCATTCGGCATCCGCAACTTTGTCGATATTGAGGCGGGGCTGGCCGAGTTCTATCGGGTGCTGAAGCCGGGTGGTCAGTTTATCTGCCTTGAGTTCTCCCGGCCTGTACTGCCATTGCTCGATGTGGTCTATGATGCTTACTCCTTCAATATGATTCCTGCGATGGGTGAGTGGATCACCGGTGATCGTAGCTCCTACCAGTATCTGGTGGAGTCAATCCGCCGCTTTCCCGACCAGAGACGATTCTCCAGGCTGATCAGCCTGGCGGGCTTTGAATTGGTGAAACATGAGAATATGACCGGTGGCATCGTCGCGCTGCATCGCGGATATAAGGTTTAACATTGAACCACAGAGTCGCAGAGGCACAAAGAAGAGTAGCGGTAGACGTGCCCGGCCCATATTCGACAGAGTATTTATTGTCTGAAGGGCCGCTTCTGTCTCACATTTTTAAAACATGTATTAATACTTTGTGCCTTTGCGTCTTTGTGGTTGCTCTTTCTTTCGGGGATATCTCGTGAGTGTGATGTTCCTGCCTCTCAGGCTGATTCCGGTTCCTGTTCAATGTGTGGTTCTCTCTACCGTGCTGGGGCTCTTCTTTGCACGCGACAAATCACTTGCTCCGGCTCTGGATGGATTAAATGGTCGTGTGTTCCGTATTCATGTGCGTGATACCAATGCAGTGATTTTCCTTGGTTTCAGGCAGGGCAGGCCCTGGGTACACCCCAATCATCAGGGCGATGTGGATGTGAGACTGGATGCCACCACTACAGCATTTGCCCGGCTCTGTTTTGCCCATGAGGACCCTGATGAACTGGTGTTCGAGCAGGTGCTGAAGCTCTCGGGTGATTCCGAGGCGATGCTGCGTTTCAAGAAACTGCTGGCTGCTGCCGATCTCGACTGGGAGCGAGAGCTTCGAAGTGCCTTTGGCGACTTCTTTGGTCAGCGGGTAGCAAGTGCGGCACATGCACTGGTAGAAGCCGAAAAGAAGGTGGCTGCAGGCGCACAGCAACTACTGGAAGATCGGCTGAAAAGTATGGAGATGCCGGGTGGTGAGCGCACGCAGACATGGCAGGCCGGTGTCGAGGATCTGCATCGCAGGATCAGCCGTTTGAAAGGACGTGTTACCAGGGTGGAGCATCGCACCGGGGAGAGGGACCCGTCGTGAGGCTTCCCAATCGCCTTAATCGAAACATAAGGCTTCTGGTCATCGGTCATATTCTGGCCACCCACGGCATGGCTGCGCTGGCAGTCAGACTGCGGCTTTTCAGGCCCTATGCATGGATGATGCGCCTGTTTACCGGTGATGAGCTGCCCAGGGATCTCGGCGTACAGATCCGGCAGGTACTGGAGCGGCTCGGCCCCACCTTTATCAAGTTCGGGCAGATGCTCTCCACACGTGTTGACCTGCTGCCGATGGATGTGGCGCTGGAGCTTAAGAAGCTTCAGGACGATGTGCCACCGGAGAAAGCCGAGATTATTGAGGCAGTTCTGATGCGAGCCTATAAAAAGCCGCTAACAGGTGAGGGCGGTCAATTTTCCGAGTTTGATCCGGAGCCTGTAGCTGCCGCATCAATCGCACAGGTTCATTTTGCAAGGTTACACAACGGCGAACATGTTGCGGTCAAGGTTCGCCGGCCCCGTATCAAAAAAACCATTGAAGCGGATCTCTCAATTTTACGATTGCTGGCAAACCTTTTTGACCGCTATTTTCCCGAATATGAAAGGTTGAAAGCACCACGGGTGGTCGAGGAGTTTGCCACTACGATTATGGGTGAGCTGAATCTGCGCTCCGAAGCGGCGCACGCCAGCCGCTTTGCCGAGAACCTCTCTGAGGTCGATGGTGTCGGTGTGCCGAAAGTGCTGTGGGATTATACCAGCATGGAGGTGCTGGTTACCGAACGCGTCTACGGTATTGAGATTGATGAGCGTGAAAAGCTGGCTGCGGCCAACCATGACCTGATGCATCTGTGTGAAAGAACAGCAACGCTCTTTTTTCATATGGTTTTCGTCGACGGTTATTTTCATGCCGACCTGCACCCGGGTAATATCTTTGTGGCCGGGAACGGTGATATCCTTCTTGTCGATTTCGGCATTGTCGGCAGGCTCGATATGCGTTCAAGATGTTATATTGCCGATATGCTTCTGGCTTTTCTGAAGCAGGATTACAGGCGTGCTGCCGAGGTGCATGTTGAGGCGGGGTATGTGCCTGCCGATACCAATGTCTCCGCCTTTGAAGATGCCATGCGGGAAATCGCCGAACCGATCTTCAACAGGCCGCTGAAAGATATCTCACTGGCCGAACTGCTCTTCTACCTGTTCGCTGTAACCGAACGCTTCAAAATGGAAACGCAGCCGGAGCTTCTGCTGTTGCAGAAGACGATGGTCGTGATTGAAGGCGTAGCGCGTGAGCTGGAGCCCGAGGTGAATGTCTGGGCGCTGGCCAAGCCGCTGGTCGGCAAGTGGGTGACCGAGCATCTCGGGCCGAAGGCACGTATTGAGCAGGCCGCCATGGATATGAAGGCAGGGTTCGAGGAGTGGTTACAGCTCCCCGCCGAGATTAAAAAGATAGTGGCCGAACGACATGAACAGCGTGTGGCACGAGAGCTTGAGTCATCTTCATGGCTTCAGTTTATCGGTGTGTTACTGGTTGCAGGCGGTCTGCTGGCAGGAATTGGCTTCAGTGAGCCGGCACTGAATCTGCAGTGGGCAGGCTCCATCTCGGCCATTGTTATCGGCGCACTGCTGCTGGCACGCCGATGACTTTCTCCTGCTTCTGCTTTTTTCACCTGCCCTGTTAAGATTGATTTAACCGTACCAGCGATTAGGCTGCGCCGCTGTTTACCGTATCTAATTGTAATATGTCGCATGAGGGGTTTGTATGAACCGTAATTTTGTTTTTACCAGTGAATCCGTGTCAGAAGGGCATCCGGATAAGGTGGCTGACCGTATTTCGGACGGCGTGCTGGACGCGATCCTGGAGCAGGACAAATATGCACGGGTGGCGTGTGAGACGCTGGTAACCACCGGCCTGGCCCTGATTGCCGGCGAGATCACCACCTCTGCAGTAATTGATTATCAGGATGTGGTACGCAGTGCGATCAAGGAGATTGGCTACAACTCGTCAGCCATGGGCTTTGACTGGGAGTCCTGTTCAGTTCTGGTGT
Organism: Mariprofundaceae bacterium; assembly: GCA_021734365.1. Classification (GTDB taxonomy): domain Bacteria; phylum Pseudomonadota; class Zetaproteobacteria; order Mariprofundales; family Mariprofundaceae; genus WSZY01. The sequence goes on from JAIPJD010000058.1 coordinate 4,850, forward strand.
CGCTTGATAAGCAGTCGGTTGATATTGCGGCCGGCGTGAATGAAGGTGAAGGGCTTGATCTGGATCAGGGTGCCGGCGACCAGGGATTGATGTTCGGGTATGCATCCAATGAGACCGATGTGCTGATGCCGACACCGATTCATCTGTCGCACCAGTTGGTGGCCATGCAGGCTGAGGTTCGCAAAAACGGCACATTGAATTTCCTGCGTCCGGATGCGAAGTCGCAGGTGACAGTACGTTATGAAGATTCTAAGCCTGTCGCCATTGATGCCGTGGTGCTCTCAACCCAGCATAATCCTGATGTCGAACATAAAGAGCTTTCAGAAGCGATTATGGATGAAGTGATTAACCCGGTGCTGGGTGGAACAGGACTGCTGCATGCAGGTACCGAATACCACATCAATCCGACCGGGCGTTTTGTTATTGGCGGCCCTGTGGGTGACTGTGGCGTGACCGGCCGGAAAATCATTGTTGATACCTACGGCGGCTTCGGCCACCACGGTGGTGGTGCTTTCTCCGGCAAAGACCCAACGAAGGTGGATCGTTCCGCGTGTTATATGATGCGTTATGTTGCCAAGAATATCGTGGCGGCGGGCCTGGCAGATCGTTGCGAGGTACAGGTGGCTTATGCCATCGGTGTGGCACATCCGCTTTCGGTGATGGTTAACACCTTTGGAACCGGCAGGGTTGATGAAGGTAAGCTGGCGGCTATCGTGCGTGAAACCTTTGATCTGCGTCCGAAGGGTATTGTGCAGGAGCTTGATCTGCTGCGTCCGATCTATGCTCAGACCGCAGCCTACGGGCACTTTGGTCGTGAGCTTCCGGAGTTTACCTGGGAGAAGACCGACAAGGCCGCAGCCCTCAAAGCGGCGGCAGGGATTTAGGAAGGTCGCCTTTTGATCTGATGCTGCGTTGTTGCAGTGCTCGAATCCTCACATATCTCCGATATGCTCCGGTTCTGCGCGCTTCACGCCTTGCCTCAAATTAAAATCCAACCTCCTGCGACGTGAGTGGGTCGAGCCCATGGATGGGCGAGCAAAATTAAATGGCATGCATTCAATTTTGTGAGGAAAGCAAAACCGCGCTTTTGCTTTCTGTCGGTTGAAAAGGTCAGGATGACCTTCTTCAACATCTAACAATTCCTGACTGAGGAGCACTGCAGTGTCGTTTCTAATGACACCAGGCTCAGTCAAACAACATATTTAACTGTGCTCATATTTTTATAAGACGATTTAATATAGGAGTATGAGAATGTCTGATTCTGAACAATTTACCGATTACAAAGTGGCGGATATGTCTGCTGAAACCATTGCCTGGGGCCGTAAAGAGCTGGCGATTGCCGAAACCGAAATGCCGGGACTGATGGTAACCCGCAAAAAATATGCGGCTTCACAGCCTTTGAAAGGTGCCCGCATTGCCGGTTCTCTGCATATGACCATCCAGACAGGTGTTTTGATTGAAACCCTGACCGCACTGGGTGCCGAGGTGCGCTGGGCATCATGCAACATCTACTCTACTCAGGACCACGCTGCTGCAGCGATTGCTGCTGAAAATATTCCGGTCTTTGCTCACAAAGGTGAAACGCTGGAAGAGTATTGGGAATTCTGTCACTCGATCATGGAGTGGCATGACGGTGGTACGCCGAACATGATTCTTGATGATGGTGGCGATGCTACAACCCTGCTGGTTCTTGGTGCCAAGGCTGAGAAGGACGCATCTGTACTGGATAACCCGGGCTCCGAAGAGGAAGTGGCCCTCTTTGCGTCAATCAAAAAGCGCCTGGCAAGTCAGCCCGGTTACTACACCACCCGTCGTGATGCGATTCAGGGTGTGACCGAAGAGACGACCACGGGTGTTCATCGCCTCTACCAGATGCATGAACGCGGTGAACTGCCGTTCCCTGCGATCAATGTGAACGATTCAGTGACTAAGTCCAAGTTTGATAACCTCTACGGCTGCCGCGAGTCACTGCTTGACGGTATCAAGCGTGCGACAGACGTGATGATCGCCGGCAAGATCTGTGTTGTGCTTGGTTATGGCGATGTGGGTAAAGGGTGTGCGCAGGCATTCCGCGGCATGGGCGCGACCACTTGGGTAACCGAAATCGATCCGATCTGCGCACTGCAGGCAGCGATGGAAGGCTACCGCGTTGTAAACATGGATGAAGCATGCGCCTTGGGCGATATCTTTGTGACCACCACAGGCAACTACCATGTGATCACTCACGACCATATGATCGCCATGAAGGATCAGTCCATTGTCTGTAATATTGGCCACTTCGATAACGAGATCGATGTCGCAAGCTTGAAGCAGTACGAGTGGGACAATGTAAAACCTCAGGTCGATCAGATTATTTTCCCGAACGGCAATCGCATTACTTTGCTGGCTGAAGGCCGTCTGGTAAATCTGGGTTGTGGTACAGGTCATCCAAGCTTCGTGATGTCCAACTCCTTCACCAACCAGACGCTGGCGCAGATCGAGCTGTTCACGCAGACCGGCCAATACAGGAATGAGGTGTACACTTTACCGAAGAGGCTGGACGAAGAGGTGGCCAGACTGCATATGGCAAAGGTCGGTATTAACCTGACACCGCTAACGCAGGAGCAGGCCGATTATATCGGCGTGCCGGTTGAAGGCCCTTATAAGCCGGATCACTACCGTTACTAAATTGAACATTTCATGGAAGGTATTACTGCTGGTGGTGGCGTGCACGTCACCACTGGCAGCTATTGCTGATGGCGACCTCCCGGTTGATGCCCGCTTCGACAAGACGGGCGACAGGCTTGTTGATGCCTCTGACTGGGGGCTGATGACGGAGTCGGAGCGGGCTGCGTATGCGCGCGCTTCGGTTCAGGGGCTGGGTGAGGACCCCGATGTCGTGCTTATGGATGGCAGAAGCCGGGCAGAGAGTTATCTGGCCGGGCTGCGTACCGTCTACGAGTAAGCAGCAACCCTTCGACTGGTGGCAGCTTGATCCACATCAAGAATGTGCCGTTTTTACCTGTCGATCAGGGCTTGCAATTTGGCGTGCCCGCTGTTAGAAATCGCCACCGCGAAAAAAGAGGGTTATCGATTGTTGAAGAGGGAGGCTCACAGCTTGTCTGACATTCAACAGCAGCCCTCTACTGCATGGCAGAAACAGCTCTTCGGGATAGCCCGGATTCAGATTTTTTCTGCGCTGATTGTAGCAGTTTTTACGGTATTCTGGCTGGACGGGGTCATGGCGATCTCAATTTTGTCAGGTGGCATTCTGGTGGGTCTGAACAGTGTTCTTCTTGCCCGGAGTGTTGTGAACTCGTCTCGGGTGGAGGGAGTTGATGGTCGGGGGGTGTTATATCGCTCAGCGACGATTCGTTTTTTTCTGCTTATATTGGTGCTGATAGGCGCCAGTCAGATCGGGGTTCACCTTCTCGCAATGGCTGCGGGAATGTTTACAGCTTACGTTGGCGGTTATATATATATTGTGAGGATCACTTCACATAACTGCTGACAGGGATTCGAATTCTTAGTTAGGGGTGGCGGAATTGGCTGAGCAGAGCGGTGACGGAATTGCAAGTCATCTACAGTACTGGACGTATGTAGTAGATGAAAGCAACCCATTCATGCAGATTCACGTAGATACAATGATTCTTACCGTAACCATCGCAACGCTGCTGGTTGGCTTTGGCATCTGGCTTAAGGGGAGGGTGGTTGAAGGTGCGCCGACAGGTGCTCAGAACTTCATGGAGACCGTTGTTGGTTTCATTAATGACACCGTTAATGACAATTTCCCTGTTCACAATCCACATGTAGCGCCACTGGCGTTCACGATTTTCGTATTTATTCTGCTTTGTAATACGCTGGATATTCTGCCTGCATACCTGATTGGTCATACAGCACATCTGTTTGGTGCGGAGCACTTCCGTCCGGTTCCGACCAACGATCTGAACCTGCCTGCAGCCATGGGTGTCAGTGTGTTTGTGATGGTTCTCTATTATGAGTTTAAGCTGAAGCCGGTTCACTTCATGAAAGAGCTGGTTATGGAGCCATTCACCAGCCTGGTGCCAATGGTGCTGAAGCCGGTTGTCATGCCAATCAATCTGATTTTGAAACTGGTTGAAGAGGTCGCGAAGCCGCTTTCACTCTCCTTCCGTCTGTTTGGCAACATGTTTGCGGGCGAAGTGATTTTCCTGCTGATTGCCTCCCTGCTGCTGGGTGGCGGTGCTGTGGCGATGACTGCCGGTTTCTTTGTGGGTCTGGGGTGGTCATTCTTCCATCTGTTTATTGGCCTGCTTCAGGCGTTTATTTTTATGATTCTGACGGTGGTGTACCTCTCAATTGCACATCAGCCGGTTGAACACTGATTTTTTTAGTTTATATTTTTTAGTACTGTAGAGGAGTTAAAAACATGGATGCAACAACTATCATCACCGCTGCAACGGCAATTTCCGTAGGTGTAATTCTGGCCGCTGCCGGCCTGGGTTCAGCTATCGGTTGGGGCCTGATCTGCTCAAAGACCCTGGAGGGTATTGCGCGTCAGCCTGAAATGCGCCCGCAGTTGATGTTCAATATGTTCATTTTTGCCGGTTTGATGGAGTCCTTCCCATTCATCATCATGGCATTCGCACTGTGGTTCCTGTTCGCCAACCCATTCCTAGGCTAAGAGAACTTGAGACCAAATTCAACAGGAAGTGAGGCTTACTCATGAGTATTGACCTAACATTTATCGGCCAGATTATAGTCTTCCTGACTATGGTGTTTCTTCTGAAGAAGTATCTCTATGGTCCTCTGAACGACGCGATGGAAGCTCGGACAAAGAAGATTGCAGAGGGTCTGGCCGCAGCTGATGCCGGTAAAGAAGCCAAAGCCAAGGCCGCAGCTGAGATTGATGCACAGCTAAAGGATGCCCGTGCTAAAGCTCAGGAAATAGTGGCCGGTGCTGAAAAGCGTGCCGCTGAACTGAGCGAAGAGGCCGTGGTTAAAGCACGTACAGATGCTCAGCAGATTGTTGAGGCCGCACGCGGCGAAGTTGAAGCTGAGGCTAACCGGGCACGCCAGGCGTTGCGTAAAGAGGTGGCAAGCATTGCAATGATGGCCGCTGAACGTGTGCTTGATGAAGAGCTCGACGCCAAGCGTCACGCCAAGCTGATTGACAACGTCGTTAGCGAAGGGTTCGGTCGCGCATGAGCTCGCTTGCTGTATCACGCCGTTATGCACGGGCGCTATTTGAGCTCTCATCAGAGGGTACGGATATAGCCCCCGGTCTGGCGGTGCTGGCGGAGGCTGCTGCATTAAAGGATGTGCAGGAGTTTCTGGATCTGCCCAACCTGCCAGCTGAAAAGAAGGTTGCTGTTTTGAAAAAAGCGGTGGGTTCAATTTCTAAAGAGCTTGCACGCCTTTTGACAATGCTATGCGAACGCGGCAAGGCGTCCCTGCTTCCGGAGATTAATGAAATCTTTGTTGAAATGGTTCGTGAAGCTGAAGAAAGTGTTGTGGCAACTGTTGTTGTGGCAACGAAGCCGGATGCTGCTACCTTGAAGAAAATTGAAGCTGCAGTGGCAGGCATTGCCGGTAAAAAAGTGCAGTTAGAGATTATTAAAGACAAACAGATTCTGGGTGGAATGATTGTCAATATTGGTGACCGTCAGATTGACGGTTCGCTTCGCGGCAAGCTTGAAGGGCTGCGCAAAGTAATTGCTGCATAACCCGGCTGTAAAAAGATATTAGATATTGGTCATTAGAGGTTAAAAGATATGAAACTCGATACTGCTGAAATCAGTTCCATTATTAAGGAACAGATCAAAGGCTTTGAAGCAGGCGCTGCTGATGCCAACGTAGGACGTTTAATCTCTGTCGGCGATGGCGTTGCCCGGATTCACGGCCTCTCCGGCGCGATGGCCGGCGAAATGCTGGAGTTCCCCGGTGATACATTCGGCATGGTGCTGAACCTCGAAGAGGGTTCGGTTGGTGCGGTAATCTTCGGTGAGTACACCCATTTGCGCGAGGGCGATCAGGTGAAGTGTACCGGTCGTATTTTTGAGGTTCCTACCGGCCCCGGCCTGAAAGGCCGTGTGGTTAACGCACTGGGCCAGCCCATTGATGGTAAAGGACCAGTCGATGCTGCTGAGCACAGCGCTGTTGAAAAGATTGCACCGGGTGTAATTGAACGTAAGTCCGTAGATCAGCCGCTGCAGACCGGCATCAAGGCAATTGATTCCATGGTTCCTGTTGGCCGTGGCCAGCGTGAGCTGATCATTGGTGACCGCCAGACCGGCAAGACTGCCATTGCTATCGATACCATTATTAACCAGAAAGGTACCGGTGTAACCTGTGTCTATGTTGCCATAGGCCAGAAAGCTTCCACAGTCGCTTCCGTGGTTCGGACCCTGAATGAGCACGGTGCACTGGATAACACGATTATCGTAGCTGCATCCGCATCCGAATCTGCTGCACTGCAGTACATTGCACCTTATACCGGTTGCACCATGGGTGAGTATTTCCGTGACCGTGGAGAAGATGCACTGATCGTTTATGATGATCTGACTAAACAGGCATGGGCATATCGTCAGGTATCCCTGATTCTTCGCCGCCCTCCGGGCCGCGAAGCTTATCCCGGTGACGTATTCTACCTGCACTCCCGTTTGCTGGAGCGTGCATCGCGTGTAGATGAGACTTATGTTGAAAAGTTCACCAAAGGTAAAGTAAAAGGCAAAACCGGCTCTCTAACCTCGTTGCCGATTATTGAGACCCAGGAAGGCGATGTTTCTGCATTCGTACCTACCAACGTGATTTCGATTACTGATGGGCAGATATTCCTGGAAACATCTCTGTTTAATGCAGGGCAGCGCCCGGCTATTAACGCCGGTCTTTCCGTATCACGTGTTGGTGGTGCTGCGCAGACTAAAGCGATGAAGAAAGTTGGTGGTGGCCTTCGTCTTGACCTTGCCCAGTATCGTGAGCTGGCTGCGTTTGCACAGTTCGCCTCCGATCTTGATGAAGCAACACGTAAGCAGATCGAACGTGGCAAGCGCGGCGTAGAGGTCCTGAAACAGGATGAAAACAGCCCGCAGTCTGTTGCGGAGATGACAACGGTTCTTTTTGCCCTGAACAACGGTGATCTGGATGATATCGAGGTGAGCAAGATCCGTGACTTTGAGAAAGGTCTGCTGGCGCACCTCAACTCGGCAGAAGCCGGTTTGATTGGTGGCTTGAATGCCAAGCCTGAACTGACTGATGAAGTGGTCGAAGGTTTGAAGAAGGCGATTGCCTCTTTCAAGGCAACCGGAACCTACTAAGGAGTCATACTGTGGCATCTGCAAAGGAAATTCGAGGCCAGATCAAGGCCATTCAGAACACTGGTAAGATTACCAAGGCGATGGAGATGGTTGCCGCATCCAAGATGCGCAAGGCTCAGGATCGTGTTGTTTCTGCCCGTGCCTATGCTGAAGGCCTTAGACAGGTTGTAGCGAATCTAATGCAGGCTCATCCTGAGTATCAGCACCCGTTTGTTACCGAGCGTGATGAAATCAGGAAA
>JAIPJD010000059.1 GCA_021734365.1 Mariprofundaceae bacterium
CCGCGTTTCTCACTCCGCAGTCTGGCGACGGCCTGGTCAATAAAGGTCAGTACCAGCACACCAATCTCGGCCGATACTCCGGCCAGTGCGATAAAACCGACCGCCACAGCGACAGACATGTTGTAGCCGAGAAGCCAGACCAGCCAGAAGCCACCGATCAGGGCAAATGGAATGGAGAGCATCACCACGACAGGCGCGACAACGTTGCGGAAGTTAAAATAGAGCAGCAGAAAGATGGTCAGCAGGGTCAGCGGAACCACTACTTTCAGGCGCGCTTCTGCACGCTCCATGTATTCAAACTGCCCGGACCAGAGCAGCGAATATCCGGCAGGAATGGGGACTTTTTCCCCTACCTGCTTCTTGGCTTCTGCGACATAACCGCCGATGTCCGAAGTTTTGATATCCACATAAACCCAGGCATTGGGGGTGGCGTTTTCCGTTTTGATCGATGGTGGACCACGGCGTAACTTCAGCTCTGCCACCAGTGACAACGGAATCTGTGCCCCTGTCGGTGCCGGGATCAATACACGCTTCAATGATTCCATATTATCGCGCAGCTCTCGTGGATAACGGACATTCACCGGATAACGCTCCAGCCCTTCCACCGTTTCAGTGACGTTTATGCCACCAATGGCCGATTGGATGACATCCTGCACATCACCGACCGTCAGCCCGTAACGCGCTGCCTCTTCACGCCTGATATCGAAGTCAAGATAGTAACCGCCAGCTGCCTTATCGGCGAAAGCGGACAATGTATCGGGCAGCGTCTTCAAGGCCTGTTCGATATCACCGGCCACCTTCTCCAGGACATTCAGGTCAGGGCCGGAAACCTTGATGCCAATCGGTGTTTTGATACCGGTTGAGAGCATGTCGATACGGGTTTTGATCGGATAGGTCCATGCGTTGGCAAGGCCCGGGAACCTGATCGCCGCATCCATTTCGTGCATCAGTTCTCTGGTTGTTTTCGATGCATCAGGCCACCGGTCTTTCGGCTTCAGACGAATGGTTGTTTCCAGCATGGAGAGTGGTGCCGGATCGGTTGCTGTTTCAGCCCGGCCGACCTTGCCGAATACGGACTCAACCTCGGGAAATGTTTTGAGTATCCTGTCAGTCTGTTGAAGCAGCTCTCTGGCCTTGGTGATGGAAATGCCGGGGTAGGTGGTTGGCATGTAGAGGATATCCCCTTCATCCAGTGGCGGCATGAATTCCGAACCGGTTTTCATCACCGGCCAGGCAGTAACCGCAAGCAGCAGCAGGGCAGCAATCATGGTGACTCTGCGCCAGCTCATGGCCAGGCCAAGCAGTGGTGCGTGCAGACGTTTCAGCCAGACATTGAGAACATTGTGCTCCTCACGTGGGATCTTGCCGCGAATCAGCAGCCCCATCAGCACAGGCACTAACGTCACCGCCAGCAGTGCTGCGGCAGCCATCGCATAGGTTTTGGTGAAAGCCAGCGGTGCAAACAGGCGCCCCTCCTGCGCCTGCAGGGTAAACACAGGCAGAAAGGAGACGGTGATAATCAACAGGCTGAAAAACAGGGCAGGGCCGACCTCTCTGGAGGCAGCGCTTACTGCACCCCAGCGCTCCTTCAGGCCGCCGTTTTCACCTGCCTTTTCCAGATGTTTATGGGCATTCTCAATCATTACGATGGCGCCATCAATCATCGCTCCGATGGCAATGGCGATGCCACCCAGGCTCATGATATTGGCAGACAGGCCCTGCCAGCTCATGATCAGAAATGCCATCAGAATACCAATGGGCAGACTGATGATGGCAACCAGTGCGCTGCGTACATGCATCAGGAAAATCAGGCAGATGATGGCGACGACAATGGACTCCTCAATCAGCTTTTCAGTGAGGTTATCCACTGCGCGTTCGATCAGGTCGCCACGGTCATAAACCGTAACAATTTCAACGCCATCGGGGAGCCCGGATTTGAGTGCCTCCAGCTTTTCGCGAACGCGTTCAATCGTTGCCAGTGCGTTTCCGCCATAGCGCATGATGATGATGCCACCGGCGACTTCGCCTTCACCATTGAGTTCGACGAGGCCACGCCGTAACTCCGGCCCCAGCTGGATGCTGGCAAGCTGTTTGAGGAAAACAGGGGTTCCCTGCTCATCCACGCCGACAGGAATCACCTCAAGATCATGCAGGCTTTTGATATAACCCAGACCTCGAACCATGTATTCGGTTTCGCCCACTTCAATCAGTCTGCCGCCGACATCGTTGTTGCTGCGGGCAATGGCATGTTTAACTCTGGAGAGGGGAATGTTGAATGCAGCCAGTGCGTCCGGATCGACCTCGACCTGATACTGTTTTACAAACCCGCCGATTGAGGCGACCTCGGCCACACCCTGAACAGTCTGCAGCGGATAGCGCATATACCAGTCCTGCAGCGTGCGCAGCTGGGCCAGATCATGTTGCCCCGTTTTATCCACCAGAGCATATTCATAGACCCAGCCGACACCGGTGGCATCCGGCCCAAGCTTGGGTGATACCCCCGGAGGCAGGCGGTCTGCGGCATAGTTAAGGTATTCAAGCACACGTGTACGTGCCCAGTACATATCCGTGCCATCCTCAAAAATCACATAGACCATCGAGAAACCAAAAAACGAGTAGCCGCGTACCACTTTGGTATTGGGAACGGAGAGCATGGCCGTGGTGAGCGGGTAAGTGACCTGATCCTCGACTACCTGCGGTGCCTGCCCGGCAAAATCGGCAAACACAATCACCTGCACATCGGAGAGATCGGGAATCGCATCCAGCGGTGTGGATTTCATCGCCTGCAACCCTGCAAAGGAGATAAGCAGCGTTGCAATCAGCACCAGGAACCGGTTTTTTACTGAAATATCAATGAGTGACTTGATCATTTTAAAACCACAAAGGTATGACCCCTGGAAATCCACGACGGGGGACAAAGGTGCAAAGAAGAGATGGATATATACATTACATTGCCTCCCCGCGGTTCATGTCGTCCATCTGCATCTTTTCAGGCATCTGCATCTCATCCATGCCGTCCATGTTCATCTCACCCGTATTCATCTTTTCGGGTTCTGCCACGGGTGTCTGCACTTCTATCATCTTGGCTGTGGCTTCTCTGAGTTTGGATTCCGAGTCGATCAGGAACTGGCCGGATGTAACAACAGTCTCACCGGCCTTTAACCCTTCGATAATCTGTACCTCTCCCCCGGAATCAACGCCGACCACTACTTTGCGCGGGGTATATTTGCCGGGCTCGCGCTGCACAAACACCTGTTCCTGCTCGCCGGTGCGTACAATCGCCTCGGATGGGATAACTACGGCATTAATCTGCCTGCCTGCCTTTACCGTCACATTGGCAAACATGTCAGGCTTCAGCGCAAGCTCAGGGTTATCAAATTCCAGACGCATCTTTACGGTACGTGTCTTGGCTTCCAGATAGGGGTAGATATAGCTGACTTTACCGGTAAAGGACCTGCCCGGAACGCCTGCCACCTTCATTTTTGCAACGTCACCGGCGCGTACCCACGGCATATCATCTTCATAAAGATCAACAATGACCCAGACGCGTGACAGGTCAGCAATCATGTAGAGCTCGGTTTCAGGAGTAATACGGCTACCTTCGCGGGCACCGATATTCATGACAATACCATCAAAGGGTGAGTGGATATGAACTCGCTTCATCACTTTCCGCTCTGTTTCGAGTTTTTTGATCTGGTGGGCGGGAACATCGAGCAATTGCAAACGTTCATGGGCGGAACGCAACAGACTTCGGGCCCCGTCGCGCACATCGGGGAACGGGCTCTTTTTCAATATTTCCACGTTGTTCAGGGCCAGCAGATACTCTTCCTGCGTAGCAACAAGCTGCGGCGAGTAGATGGCCATCAGCATGGTGTCTCTGGATACCTTGTCTCCGGTTCTGTCGATGAACAGCTTTTCAATCCAGCCATCATATTTGGGGTGCAGGCGTGCTACCCGCTCTTCATCAAAGGTTACCCGGCCGAGTGTGCGAATGGTGCGGGAGAGGGTGGCAAGTCTGGCCCGGGTGGTACGGACACCGATATTCTGGACAGTCGTGGGATTGATTCTGACTGTGCCTGCAGGTGCTGATGCAGCACCCTCATCATCGGCATAGACAGGGATATAATCCATACCCATCTCGTCCTGCGCAGGGACGGGCGAGGTGATCACCGGATTCATCGGGTTGCGGTAGAAAGCAGGTTCTTTTGCCATCGGAGAGTTTTGTCCGGCCACTGTTTGAATGGACATCTCTTTGCCGGGAGCCAGCAGATAACCGGCCGTTGCACCGATAACCAGCGTCAGTGCCGCCGTGATAATAATGTTTTTATTCATGGCCGGCCTCCCTGATTAAGCTTTTGCCGGTTGCAGCTTCCAGCCGGGCCCATGCCTGCCAGCCGGCACTGACCGCTTTCCAGTATTGTGTTTCATAGTTGTAGAGGGTGATCTGGGCGCGAACCAGATTGAGAAAATCGACCTTGTTTACCTGATAGGAGGCCAGCATGGATGATACCGTCTGACTTGCTTGCGGGATGATGCCTGTCCTGAACAGTGCTGTCTGATTATGGCGGGCACGGTAATCGGCCAGTGCAGTACTGATTTCCGCATCTACTGCCCTTATCTGGTCGGTTAACCGGAACTGCTCTCTTGCAGCCTCGGCCTTGCGCTGCTCTACCGCTTCAGCCTGCTTACCACCGGCGTAGAGCGGCAGGGTGATGCTAAGCCCGATGGATGTAAGGTTGGTACGGGGTTGTCCGGTGGCAGGGTTGATGCCGTTGCGGGACCCATAGGCACCAGCCAGCGTGAAGTCAGGGTAGTAATCTTTCTCGGCCAGCACGATTCGTGAACCGGCAGCACTTGCCCTGCTGCGCTGTGAGGCCAGCAGCGGGCGTGAATCCATGGCCGCTGTGTGAAGCGTTTCAGCATCCGGAACAGCAGGCAGCTGTTCGGTTATCTGATTCGGCAGTTTGACAGGCGATTGTGCTGCTCTGTTCATCAGGGCATTGAGCTGTGCAGCGTGGCCCTGGCGTGATGCCTTCAGTCTGATTTCAATATCGAGAAGTCTGGAGAGTTCAACCTGTGCCAGCAGCACATCGGATTGCAGCCCCTGCCCGGTTTTATACTTTGTTTCAGCAATCTTCACAAACTGGCGCAATAGCATCTGGTTGCGTTGAACTACACCGAGTGCACGATCCAGATAGTAGAGGTTCCACCATCTGCTGCGTGTTTCCCGCACAGTGGCAAGGCGGTTCTCATCGCTGTCGAATCTGGCTGAATCCGATTCATGGTGTGCAGCCTGTTGGCGCAGGCCCAGTTTTCCGGGGAAAGGAAAAGATTGGGCAAGACCAACCTGCAACTGTGTCATATTCTCCTGTGTCGTGGAGAAACTGTCTGTTGGCAGATTCAGTGCGTTCAGACTCAACACCGGATCGGGCAGGCTGCCTGCCTGTGATGGAATGTGGCTCATCGCCTCTGCCCTTGATTGCATGCCTGCAATGCCCGGATTGCCGGCCAGCGCTTCGGCAACAGCCTCTTGCTCAGTGATAACGTCCGGCGTGGTGTCTGTCCGGGCATGGGCGGCCTGTGCTGTGAGTGGTATGACCAGACTCCAGACCAGTATGGTGGTAGTTACTACAGAGTTGTTTTTCAACTTCTTCTCCTGTTTCTGAATATGGCGTTGCAATGCATGCAACCTGCCGTATCAAGTGATACGAGCTTTCAGTAACAGGAAAAAATCAGATGCGGATACGCTGGGTGGTTGTGTAGAGGGTGGTTGAGCTTCGTGGTGGAGCCAGAGATCTCTTGATGAAGTTCAATGAAGCAGCCGTAGCGGCAGTGGCGTATGTTTCCAGCACCACAAAGGCAAACAGCAGATCAGCCGGAGAGGCGTCCAGATCATTGACGAAAAGAGCAAAGTTTTCAGGGGATGCGCAGTGGGAACATGCCGACATTGGCAACTGTTCCGATTGGGGTTGCATGGGCCGGATACCCATCCCGTGCTGCACATGCTGCCCGGGGTCGTGTTGTATGGCCTCGTGGCAGTGGCTTGCTTTTATCACTTCAGCAGCTTGGGCTGATGAGACGACACAGAGTGTAGAGGCAAGAAGTTGCACGGTGAAAACGAGCGTGAATGCCATGCTCCAGCGGTTGCGATTTCCTCTCATCAGTTTCATGAGCGACAATGTAGGCCGGTTTTTATTAAAAAACAATGAAACTTGACGCGCAGGCAGTGCGGTTTACGATGCAGTCACCGTGCAGAACCGTGATAAAAATCCATTAAACCGGGCAATCAGCCTCTGTGAACCCGAGATGGGCCGGGTAAACGCCTGTATTCACGAAAACCTGCAGTCGGATATCATGATGATTCCGGCCATTGGCCACTACATCGTCAACAGTGGCGGCAAACGTCTGCGCCCGTTGCTATGCCTGCTGATTGCACGTTATTTCGGTTATCAGGGGGAGCGCCATATTCCGATGTCGGTGGTGGTCGAGTTTATTCATACCGCGTCACTGTTGCATGATGATGTGGTTGACTCCGCGCATCAGCGTCGCGGCGCCCCTTCGGCTAATGGCGTCTGGGGCAATCAGGCAAGTGTGCTGGTGGGTGACTACCTCTTTTCGCGCTCATTCCAGATGATGGTGAGCGATGGTGATATAAAAATGCTCCGGCTGATGTCCGACGTCACCAATGCACTGGCAGAGGGAGAAGTATTACAGCTTTCACGGACATTTCATCTGGATATGACCGAAATTGAGTGTCTGGAAGTCATTGAGCGAAAAACTGCCGTGCTTTTCTCAGCAGCCACCGAAGTCGGGGCACATGTAAGCAACCAGTCTGCCGAAGTGGTTGCAAAGATGGCCGAGTACGGCATGTGCCTGGGTGTGGCCTTCCAGTTAATGGATGATGCCCTGGATTACCTTTCCGATGAAGCCACTGCTGGCAAGCCGGTTGGGCATGATCTGGCAGAGGGGAAAATCACATTGCCGCTGATTCATGCCATGAATAGCGATACAGAACTTCGTAAACGCGTACATGCCATTGCCGAGCGTGACGGTTATGAAACCGGTGACCGCGAATGGGTGCGTGAGCGTGTTGAGGCTGGAAACGGTGCTGATTATGCCATGCAGCGTGCCACCGATTATGCCGAGCGTGCCAAAGAGGCGCTTCCGGAGTGTGGTGATGCGGAAATTTTCAAGCTCCTGGCCGATCTGGCCGATTTTTCAGCCAAACGCCCTTATTAAGCATTAGTTTTTTACTTTCCTGTAACAACAGCTCTTGTTTACAAACAGCGGGTCAATAGGGTTCCCGTCGTTTTGAAACGGGAGCAGATCATGTATCGACTACTTATTATTTCAATTCTGGCCTTTGCCGGATTAGCCCATGCGGAAGAAATCGTTCAGGCTGAAACTGCCCGGGCCTGGAAATCTGATTTTGAGATGGGTTTCGTCCAGACCGGTGGTAACACCCAGACCCAGACGTTAAATGCCAAAGGTAAGTTTGTGTGGGATAGCGATCCGATCCGTACAAATGTAGAAGCAACAGCATTGAGTTCGAAAGATCAGAAGGTGAGTACGTCCGAGCGCTACACGGCTTCGATTCAGGAAGACTGGAAGATGTCCAAAGTGGATTACCTGTTCGGTCGGGTCGGTTTTTTGACTGATCGTTTTGATGGTTACAAGCGTCGTTTGAGGGAGACGATCGGGTATGGCCGGGATCTGATCAAGGATAAAACACTGCACTGGAAAGCGGAGGTTGGTGGCGGTTTGCGTCAGAGCACACTGACAACCAACGAAAAGCAGAATGATACCATCGGACGAGCTGCCACGGCAGTTGTCTGGAAGATCAATGATGCGGCTACTTTTATGCAGGAGTTAAGTACAGAGGGGGGTAAAAGGGGATTTGTCAGTAATTCTTTGACTGCGTTGCAGCAGAAGTTGAACGGGCGTCTGTCTACCAAAATATCCTTTTCAGCTCAGCATACTTCCAAGGTTCCTCTCGGTATCAAGAAGATGAACACGGAGACAGCCATTACGCTTGTCTGGTCGTATTGATGTTATCAGATTCGGAATGCGGGTATAATTAATCGTCAAAATCGCGGGCATGATCCTCAAAGCGGGTATGCTTGGCGATGAAGGTGAGTCTTACATTACCGATTGGGCCGTTTCTCTGCTTGGCAATGATAATCTCCGCAATACCCTCATTTTCAGGCTTCTTGTTGTAGACCTCATCACGGTAGATAAACATGATAACATCGGCATCCTGCTCGATCGCACCGGATTCACGAAGGTCTGACATCATTGGACGTTTGTCGGCACGCGCTTCCAGCGAACGGTTGAGCTGGGAGAGTGCAATCACAGGCACTTCCAGTTCTTTGGCAAGGCTCTTCAATGAGCGCGTGATCTCACTGATCTCCTGTTCGCGGCGCTCACTGCCCTCCCTGCCACTCATCAGCTGTACATAATCGATCAGCACCAGATCAAGGCGTCCGGCTTCCCGTTTCAGGCGCCGGCATTTCGAACGCAGTTCCAGTACGGAGATTCCGGGGGTGTCATCAACAAAGATACTCGCCTCTGCCAGAGAGCCACTTGAATGTGCAAGCTTGCGCCAGTCTTCAGCTGAAAAACGACCGGTACGCAGGTGTGACATATCAACACGCGCTTCACAGGCCAGCATACGCATCGCGATCTGTTGTGACGACATTTCGAGAGAGAATACAGCAACCACCTGCGCCTCATCACCGCGTACGGCGGCATTCTGTGCGAGATTCATCGAGAATGCAGTTTTACCCATACTCGGACGGCCTGCGACAATAATCAGGTCTCCCCGCTGCATACCGGCAGTGATGGTGTCGAGATCCTTAAAGCCAGTCGCAACACCGGTAATGGCACTCTTCTCAGCATAACGCTTCTCAAGCTCTTTGTAGCTCGCCAGCATCAGATCACTCATCTTGCTGAAGGAGGGGCGGGAGCGGCTGAACTTCTCCGCAACACCGAGCATGCGCATCTCCGCCCTGTCGAGGTGATCGGCCACTTCGCGTGCTGTCTCTTCAAACACATCCTGTGAGACGGAATTACACACACCGAGAAGTTCGCGAAGCACAGCGCGCTCACGAACAATGGTTGCATAATGTTTTACATTGGCTGAGGAGGGGGTAGAGCCTACAAGATCGCTAAGATAGGCCTCGCCACCACAAACTTCGATATCATTGGTGCGCTCAAGCATGTCCTTAACGGTAAGGGCATCGACAGGTTGATGGCGGGCAGCAAGCTCAGTAATGGCGTTGAATATTTTGCCATTAGCCTCGACATAGAAGTGTTCCGGAAGCAGAGCGCCTTCAAGACGCTCGTAGGCTTCCGGGTCAAGCATAATCCCCCCAAGAACCGCACACTCCGCATCATAGGCGTGCGGCGGCACTCGCTCACGCAGGCCACTGTTGCGTGGAAGGGGGGTTGGCTGGGTCAAGCGCTCTGTGATTCGACCTTGATGGTCATTTCAGCGGTAACATCCGGATGCAGACGAACGCGGAATGGATGTTCACCCACGGTCTTGATCTGCTCATCAAGCAGGATGTTACGGCGTGCGGTTGTATGCCCCGCTTCGGTCAGAAGCTCGGCAAGCTCATTGGTTGTCACCGAGCCGTATAGGTGCTCGCCATCAGATGTGGAACGAACAATTGAGAGCTCAACACTGCTCAGCCTGGCTGCATCAGCCTGTGCCGCTTCAAGCGCAGACATCTGTTTGGCTTCAAGAACCGCACGCTGGCGTTCAAACAGGTTCCGGTTGCCGTCGGTGGCAATAATTGCTTTACCCTGTGGAATCAGGAAGTTACGGCCATAGCCGGCACGTACGCTAACTTCACTGCCCACATTGCCAAGACCTTCAACACGTTCTAATAGAATTAACTGCATTACTCTTCTCCATTTACCGGAAACATGCTCCGGCGAAAATCAAACCAAATATCCAGCAGGCCGATAATGATGAAAGGTAATATCATTACAGACCATATCAATAGTAGCAGGTACATAATCACCAGCGTCAACTGCAGTCCACGAACTCTAAACCACATGTGCGCAACTGAAACACCCTGCAGTGCCAGCAATCCAGCCAGCATAATAGCGGTGCTTACGGCCATATACTGCACCGAACCATCGGTTACGTTGGCCAGTAAAGCAGCTACAATCAGGGCAATTCCTGCCGCCTTACTAAACCTGATCATCAGCATTTCGCTGTGATCTCCCTGGAAGAAACCGTACCTGACGGCAACTCTTCGCGCCAGCAGGATGTCCATCCACCAGACCAGCCAGAGGCTGAATGCCAGAAAGCCCGGAAATGCCCAGACTGTCATGGTTTTCATCTGCTCAAGAGCTTCCAGCGTCGCCTGTTCACCTGCAGGAACAGAGGATACCAGAGCATCAAAAAACGGTGCCAGCATCTGCTCTACAAAGGTGTGGACACCTACACCCTGAGAGCCTGCGCCAGCCAGCAGCGCAGTCATAAAAGCTATGAACAGACTCAAAGCAAGCAGCTGCGCACTTCGACCCATACCACCTAATCGTCCCATCGTGGCGGCAGCCACAATTGGAAGAAATGCGTAGAGGAGCAGAAAAACCGCACCGTTCATCAGGTTGAAGTCTGTGATCAGAGTAATTGCCAGTGTGGCAATGGCTGCAACCTGAAGAGCATAGATCAGCCCTCCGCCGAACATCACCAGTGCAAATAGCACAGGGGTCAGCATATGTAGTATCAGCCCAACCAGTAGCACCAGCGTTGCCAGCACCGGGATGCCCGACAGGCCAGCGCCCATGATCGCTGCGGTAAACATCAGCACAGCCAGAGCTGCACATGGTATCCGACGGGTCAGAATGAACTGAGCTGTCGGCGAGAGGGTCCGCACTTGATCCGTCACACCTGCTCACCTGATATGGCTTCGGGCTTGACTCGAGCCATCCCTGGCTCTCGCTCTCCGAGCGGCTTAAAGCCGTCCAATCGCCTGTCCTGCCTCACTGTCTGCCCTCTGCCTTTCGTCGTTGCGCAAAAGCGCGGTTTTGCTCCACTTACGGCGTCGCTATCGCTCTGCCGCCCCACTTCCTGTGGGGAGTTTATCTGTCTAATGAGCAGATTCCCTTTGTCATCAATCGTGATGCAGAGGTGTGAAGGCGAGCAGTGCCAGAATACGGGCACGCTTGATCGCTGTGGTCAGCCCGCGCTGATGCTTGGCACAGGTTCCGGTCACACGGGATGGCACAATCTTGTGACGCTCTGTGATGAACTGGGCCAGCAAAGATGGATCTTTATGATCAATCTTCAGGCTCTTATCCGCACAGAATTTACAGAACTTGCGACGACGCTGGAAACGACCACCGCCACCACCGCCCTGACGACGAGGGCGGTCATCACCACGAGGTCCACGATCACCACTGCGAGGCGCCGGACGATCACCACGAGGTGCACGATCACTACTACCGGATGCAGTCGTAGCCTCTTTTGTTACAGTCTCTTTTGTTGCCACTTCTTCACTCATTATTATCTCTCCTGGTGAGATTCAATTTTTACGGGATGGCATGCATCCACCCAAATTTCTACCTGTCCCCAGTGCTGTTCCCCATCGCGACTGTAGTAGCGGCGACGGAGTGAGCCATCAATACTGATCTCTTCTCCCTGATACGTTAGCAGCAGTTCTGCTACGGCACCCAGGGCACGAAGTGGCATCGGTTGTTCATCCAGCATCTGAGCCCTTGTCGGGCCGAGATGGGGGCGATGGATGGTGAGCGAGGCGATAACCGCCATACTGCCATCCGGTGTCCAGCGCTGACGGATATCTTCCAATCTACCAGTCATCCGGACACGGTTTTGATCAGCTGCTGGCTTCCTCACCGGAAGTTTCAGCAGGCTTTGCTTTTACTTTTTTAGCAGCAGGGGCCTCAGAGGCCTCGGCGGCAACTTCAGCGGCAGGAGCCTCAGAGGCCTCGGCAGCAACTTCAGCAGCAGGAGTCTCAGAGGCCTCGGCGGCAACTTCAGTAGCTGGCTCTTCTTCCTGAGCGGCTGGTGTTGATCTGCGTCGAACCAGTGGAGATGGCTCATCAGAAAGCTCGGTCAGTCTTGTGGTCAGGAAACGCATGATGCGTTCGTCCAGGCGAATGGCCTGTTCAAGGGCCTCTACTGCCTGCGGTTCACCGTCGGTAACCAGCATGGCATAGTGGCCACGCTTACGCT
>JAIPJD010000060.1 GCA_021734365.1 Mariprofundaceae bacterium
CCCCTTTTACGCCCAGACACTGGAGTTCACCTGTGGCCCGGCCTGTCTGATGATGGCCATGAAGTCGCTGACACCACGTACGAAACTGGACCGGATTCTGGAGCTCAGGCTATGGCGGGAGGCAACCAGTATTTTCATGACCTCCGGCCACGGTGGATGCAGCCCGTACGGCCTGGCCCTCTCTGCCCATCAGCGTGGCTACCATGTTACCCTGTTCGTACGCCGTGATCCGGAAATGTTTGTCGAATCAGTACGTAACGAAGAGAAACGTGAGGTGATCCGTATCGTGCAGCAGGATTTTATCCGTGAAATCGGCCGCTCCGATATCCGCATGCGTGACCGGCCACTGAGCAGCAGTGAGATGGAGAAACGTTTCCGGGCCGGCGCCATTCCCATCGTATTGATCAGCTCCTATCGTCTGACCGGTGATAAATCACCTCACTGGGTGGTCGTAACAGGCTTCGATGAGCGTTTCATCTATATCAATGAGCCCTATATCGACGTCGAGGAGGGTGAAACCGAAACCACCTGTATCGGCATCCCGATTTCCCGCACCGAGTTCGAGCGCATGACCCGCTATGGCAAAAGCCGCCGGTACGCAGCTCTACTAATTGAGAGGAAAGAAAAGAAGGCATGAATCAGAACCCACGTCATACCGTTGTTGTTGATCGCGCCACAGACTGGAAATGGGAGATCGAAGGGCTGCAGATTCTGGAGGCCGATGAGTATCTGACCCGCTGGGTGCGGCCGCAGAAACGGCCAATGCGAATCATCAATCTCTGCCGCCGCTACACCTACCTCAGCGCCGGTTACTACTGCTCACTGCTGGCTGAGGCGCGCAACGATCTGCCGATGCCGACCGTAGCCGATATTCTTGATCTGTCTCGCCGCTCTCTTTATGCCTTTGCTCTGCCGGAGCTTAACCAGCTGCTGCATAAGACGATGCAGCGGCTGGCGGAGCCGCCGGAAGGTTATTTCGATCTCCACATCTTTTTCGGCACTGCCGATGACCGCCGTTTTCACCGGCTGGCAACAGAGATATTTGACCTGTTTCGCTATCCGCTGATCAAGGTGCGCGTGAGTAGCGCCGGAAACGGGGAGATCAAATCCATCAAGCCGCTCGGGCTGGAGCAGGTGAAAGGGGAGATTGCCGACTTTTTCGAGCAGGGCATACGGCACTACACCCGTCTGCCAAGGCGGCGACGCAGCAGCCGAAAACCGGCACTTTATGATCTGGCTATCCTGATCAACCCCAATGAAAAACTGCCACCTTCCAACACGGAAGCTCTGAACCGTTTTATCAAAGCAGGCAAAGCGGTTCGTATGGATGTGGAGCTCATTCAGGCACGTGATTACCACCGGATCTCCGAATTCGATGCGCTCTTTCTGCGTGAAACCACAGCGCTGGACAACCACACCTTCCGTTTCGCCCGTAAAGCCGAAGCCGAAGGGCTGCCGGTGATCGATGATTCCAAATCGATCCTGCGCTGTACTAATAAAGTCTATATGTGGGAACGGCTAAGCAGTCATGCATTGCCGATGCCGCGTACCATTCCGCTTAACCGTGCCACCTTTGATGATGCGGTCATCACCATGCTGGAGGAGGAGCTTGGCTATCCGATGGTGCTGAAGATTCCGGACGGCTGCTTCTCACGCGGTATGTTCAAGGCGGAGAGTCGGCAGCAGGTGAAAGATGCCACGGTCAAACTCTTCACCAATTCGCGCCTGATTCTTGCACAGGAATTCATGTATACCGCCTACGACTGGCGTATCGGTATCCTGAACGGCAAACCCCTCTACGCCTGCCAGTACAAGGCATCGCGTGGTCACTGGCAGATCGTCAACCACAAAGATGATGGCAGCATGGTTGCGGGCGGCTTCCAGACGCTGGCCATTGAAAATGCACCGGAACATGTCGTGAATCTGGCCGCCAAAGCCGCAGGCCTGATCGGAAACAGCCTCTACGGTGTCGATCTGAAAGAGAATGATCAGGGAGTGTTCGTTATTGAAATTAACGACAATCCCAACATTGACCGGGGCATTGAAGACAAGATCCTCAAGGGAGAACTCTACTCGGAGATCGTACGGGAATTCATCCGCCGCATCGAAGGGATGCGTTCAAGCTAAAGGAACGGGGAGATAAGCATGCAGCAACGATGCACAGCATATGTACTGGCACGGCGGTTCGATTTTGATGCTATAGGAACGCAGCTTGCTCACAACTATCGCCTGAGCCATTTCCGAAACACCCTCCATATCGAAGAGGCTGGTGGTAACATCTTTCTGTTCGACTATGGTGTGGTTCTCTTCTGGGGCCTCAATGTCGATGGGGAGAGGCGGATTCTCGATGTGATCGCCCCCTTTTTGGTCGAGCCTCTCTCTGAGGCTATTTCAGACGATTTCACCTTTGAACACACTAACGAAGCAGCAACGCGCATTCGCTCCGATTACATAACTCTTAGTGACGATGATGTGATGACCAAGCTGGCCCTGTCACATGGTATCGCCCAGTCCGTCAAGCTGGCAGAGCTGGAGAGTTATGCTGAGAGAACTATCGAAAGCACAGCCCATATCCCGCGCAATATGGCTGAGTCAGGCTCCTCGCGCCTGAGTCGTAAGGAGATCGCACGCATGCGCGGCCGGCTTTTTTTAGTGGAGAGCGACATCCTGCTACACCACGCCCTGCTCGATACGCCTGAATTTTTCTGGGAATATCCGGAACTGGAGATGCACTACAGCCACATGGCCAGTTATCTTGATGTCACCCCGCGTGTCGAGGTTCTGAACAAAAAGCTGCAGGTTATCCACGATATGTTCGGCATGCTCGCCGATGAACAGAAGCACAAGCACTCTTCAATGCTCGAATGGATCATCATCTGGCTGATTGCCATTGAGATTCTGATCTTCATCCTGCACGATTTTTTTAAGATTATTTAGTACTGCAAAAAAGTCGGTTCCCGACAGTCCATCATGATGGAATCACCCTGCCCGGGCCTTACAACTCTCCGGCCATGCCACTCAGAGCCTGCGAGATGCACTGGCGGGTGCGAAAGAGCACCGCCTGCTGCCAGTCGGAGGTGGCAGGGTAGAAGTGGCGGCGGATGTCTGCCTTGATGGCCTCTGCCTGTTCCGCCTGCCAGTCGATAGCTCCCGGCCGGTGCAGCCAGTGATCGGCACGAAGTACGCGGATCATGTTGTCAAAAGAGTAGGTGCCGAACTCCAGCGCGATAAAAACCACAGCATCGCCGAGCATCCGCTGCCAACCATAATCGGAGAGCCCCGCTTTGGCCACGGAGCTTGAGGTGCCGATGGCAGGCTCCGTAACCGACGATCCGTACCACTTTCGAGCCAGCTCAAGGCCGACACTCCCGGGCAGGTGATCACAGATTGGCTCACCGTAACCGAAGGGGCCGAGGCCGGTATGAAAATCGAGCACGGCAACACGTTTGCGCCGGGCTAGTCCATAATCTTCAATGATGGTTTCTGTGGTACGGCGTGACCATGTTGGAGCCTTGCCGCCATAAAAGAGCCCATCGGCATGGGTGAACTGTCCACCGGAAAGAGCCGCTTCAAAAGCGGTCTGGCCGTAATCGTCGGCATACTCCCGCAGCCGTGCATCGGCAGCCTGCAGTGTTTCACTATCCAGAGCCTGCGGCACAATTGCATCGGCCAGCTCATCATAGCCATGGTTCTCCGGCAGCGGGGCTTCAAAGTCGATAAAGTTACGGTTGAGATCAACACCATTCTCATTGACCCGGCGCAGCCATGCGAAACCGTGTGGATTAAGCGCATGCGCTACAAGCAGGGCGACACCCTCCGGCAGCCTGCCATGCCTGAGCCAGTCAATCTGGGCTGCAGAACCGCAGAACCCCTCCACCCCGTGGGTGGCCGAGAGCAACACCAGCACGGCCTCAGCATCCTCCGGCCCCAGCCATGCCACATCGGTAGCCACTGCTTCACCGTTTGGACCGGTGAGCGGGTGCGGATAGGCTGCATGCCTCGCCCCGGCACTATGGGCGGCTTGCAAAAAGGCTTGCCGTGCCGCCGCATAGTCAGCGGAAAAGACGGAGCCATCGAATGGAGCCTCGGGCATCATTACACCTCGCCAGGGACGTGCTGACTTAATCATTGCTTCAGTACAACCTGTGGGCCGGTCGCCAAACCGGGAGCGTAACCAACCGATTTGTAAGCAAAAGAAAAACTACGTTTCCTCTTTTGCACTATGGTCTGCGGCAGAATGCCACAAAGCAGCATCTCCCTGATCCATCGCATCATCCGCCTGCAGGCCGTAGACTGGCAAGTGCTATTTGCTCCGTGTAAGGCCGATCAAATTTCTGGCACAGGTATCCTGCATACTTATGTTGAAGTTCCGGCTCTGAAGGCTAGCCTCACGCATAATCGATTTTCAATTTCCGGGAGCCCGTATGAACCATTTACAAGTCGTTATCGATGCCGCGTGGGAAACTCGCAATGACTGGAATATGCAGAGTATCGATTCGCAATCCCGTGAAGCAATCGAACGGGCTGTGCAGCTGCTGGATGACGGTGGTGTACGCGTTGCCGAACGCAATAGCGAAGGCAACTGGGTCACCCATGAGTGGCTGAAGAAAGCCGTGCTGCTTTTCTTCAAGCTGCATGACAATAAGGTAATCAACGGCGGCATTTCGAATTATTATGACAAGGTACCGCTGAAATTTGCCACCTGGGGTGAAGATATGTTTCGCAAGGGCGGCATGCGCGTCGTACCTCCGGCAACCGTGCGCAGGGGCGCCTACATTGCACCCAAGGTTGTGCTGATGCCAAGCTATGTAAATATCGGTGCCTATGTGGACGAAGGCACCATGGTTGATACCTGGTCAACGGTCGGCTCATGTGCCCAGATCGGCAAGAACGTACACCTCTCCGGTGGTGTCGGCATTGGCGGTGTTCTGGAGCCTTTGCAGGCAACGCCGACCATTATCGAAGATAACTGCTTTATCGGTGCACGCTCCGAGATTGTTGAGGGCGTGATTGTGCGTGAGGGTGCCGTCATTTCCATGGGGGTTTACATCGGCAAGTCGACCCGTATTTATGACCGTGAAACCGGTGAGACTTTCTATGGTGAAGTGCCTCCATACTCAGTGGTCGTTTCAGGCTCTATGCCCGGTAAGGCCGGCGGTCCGAACCTCTACTGTGCAGTGATCGTAAAGAAGGTGGATGAAAAAACCCGCTCCAAGACCGGAATCACTGAACTTCTCCGCGAGTAATTTCTTCACTGCCCCACAATACAAAGAGGCTCCGATCGGAGCCTCTTTTTTTATCCTCAACTTGTGGGTGCCGTAACACCCTTCTATAGTAAAATCAGATGCAGACTCTTTCGATCAGCCATAGAGGAGGGTTCATTGGATTCTAAACTGATTCTCATTCTGGTCCTTGCTGGCTTTGCCGTGCTCTTCATCATTCAAAATGTTGCTATCGTAGAGATCCAGTTTCTCTTCTGGTCCATGCAAATATCCCGGTCTCTGCTTGTTTTTCTGCTATTGGCCGTCGGAATCATTATTGGGTGGTTTCTTCGCAGCCATCTGAAACGCCCTCGGAGAAACCCTGATCATGGCTCCTGATAACGGGCTGCCGGTTAGCACCCCACCGTACGGTAACTCGCTATATGCACAGGCCTGTCCCGGATCGTTAAAGCATCCGGGCTCAGCCGGCGTATTGATGCCCCATGACTCATTTCAGAACCGGAACCACTAAATTCACCGGTGAGCCATTCACTGTATTATCCTGAATAAAAGGGCTGCCATATGGCAGCCCTTCTCTATTTTTGGAGCCTGAATATTATGGTTTATAAACGGCTGTCTTCAGTCAAAAGCTGTTTATGTGCGAGTAAAGTTAATGGCGATCTGGCCCGGCTCACGTGAAACATAATTGATAGAGATACCCTCACCGAAATATTCGTTCAGCTGGGCCAATAACGGCAATGGATCATGGTCGTTGAGAAAAGACATTGTTTCGCCGGGATGCAGGGCGTTTAGTGCGCCAAAAATTGCAGCATGACGGAATCGCTTTGCAACACCGCGTGCATCAAATGGATAGCACTGGTCAAAAGAGGTGGAGTTAGAACAGTTGTGTATCATATTATAATCCTGGATTAAGAAATTATGGCTACGCAAAATTTTACGTATTCGTCCTTCTGTTAAAGGTGTAATAATAATATATGTTATAAACATGTCAATAAAATATATCTTTTAATACATGATTATCTGCTTATCCTCAGGCTATGCAACTCACCTCCTATACAGACTACTCACTTCGAACACTGCTCTATCTTGCCGCACATCAGGGGAGGCTTGTCACAATTTCAGAAATTAGCGAGCACCATGGGATTTCACATAATCACCTGATTAAGGTGGTCCATAACCTCGGTAAACATGGTTTTATCCAGACTGTCCGGGGCAAATCAGGCGGTATTCGTCTGGCACTTAAACCTGAAGAAATCATCATTGCAGATGTTGTACGGCTCACAGAACCGCACATGAATATTCAGGAATGTTTCTCCAGAGCAACCAATACATGCTCTTTGATTGATAGCTGTAAACTGGCCGGCCTCCTCTATCAGGCACGACACGGTTTTATGAAAGTTCTCGAAGACAACACGCTTGCCGACATATTGTAAGCGCACATCAGTCCGGCAATATATTATGGCAGTCACCACAATAATAAATATAACCGACACTGAAAAAGGATTTCCTGAAAACGCTGCCGGTGTCTTGAATCCGGCGGGTAGCTGTTTCGATCAATCAGCCGAACACCCGACGCACTGCTTTGAAGATATTCAATACGGCAATTCACTATAGGCATAGATCTGTCTGGGATCGTTAAAGCGCGCGAACAGCTCCACTCCCCTGATGCCATCAAGCCAGGTTTTTGCACCCGGCAGGGCAGCAACTTTAACAATAGCAGAATTACCGAACCATACGCCAAGATCGCTCAGCAGGTTTTCAATAAAAAAGTCCGAGAAATTCATATGCGGCTCGATAGTTACCTTGCGATAATCATCTGCCACCCCGGCACGTTTGGCTGCAGACGCAATGGCTGCTTTCAGGTCGCCCAGCTGATCCACCAGACCCAGCCGGTGCGCATCAACACCACTCCATACCCGTCCCTGCGCCAGCTGGTTTGCCGCTGCCTGCTCCATATTGCGCCCTGCTGAGACATGTTTGATAAATTCACTGTAGACATCATCCACACCCATCTGGAACACCCTGGCCAATTCAGGATTCAATGGCCTGTCTGAACGCAGACCTCCTGCAACCATGGTTGTGCCCAGCCCATCGGTATGGATACCCAGTTCCTTCAGGCCGCGATGGACATTAGCCATCATGCCGAACACACCGATTGAGCCCGTGATAGTGGTCGGTTGTGCCCAGATTTCATCGGCCGGTGCTGCAATCCAGTAGCCGCCGGATGCCGCCACGCTTCCCATGGAAACCACAACCGGTTTGCCGGATGCCTTCACCCGCTCTACCTCTTTGCGAATCACCTCGGATGCCAGAGCACTGCCGCCTGGAGAATCGATCCGTAACACCACAGCCTTGATCTGCTCATTCTGCCTGGCATCACGGAGCAGGCCTGCAATCGTGTCGCCGCCCACCGTCCCGGTTGGCTGTTCACCGTTAACAATCGGACCGCTGGCTGTGATGACGCCGATCAGATTCTGGCTTGGCGATTGTGGAAGCTCGACATCTGCTGCTTTCAGGTAAGCCCTGTAACCAATCTTTGCAATATCATCTGACTCACTCTTCCCCAGCAGCCCTGCGATATAGGTGTCTGCATCATGTTTATCGGCCAGCTCATCAACCAGCCCCTCTGCCTGCATCAGTCGCGCAATACTACCGTCATGCTCGGCCAGATAGGTTGAGGGCGCATCCAGAATTGTCTGAATACGCTCGGGCTTAATGCCGCGCATCGCAGCAATGTCCGTCTTATACGCTTCCCACAATGTCCCTAGCCACGCTCTGTTAGCGATGCGGGCTGGTTCTGACATGTCATCACGCACCAGCGGCTCTGCGGCAGATTTATATTCGCCTGCCCGGAAGAGATGGACATCCACATGTAACTTTTCCAGTGCCGACTTGAAATAGTTCTGATAAAGCGCGAATCCGGTCAGTTCAACCAGCCCCATCGGATGCAGGTACAGTTTGCTGGCTGACGCAGCCAGGTAGTATTGGCTTTGCGAGAATGCATGGCCCGCTACCACAACCGGTTTGTCGCTCTGTTTGAATGACTCAATGGCTTTTCGAAGATCCTGCAGCTTGGCCAATGGTGTCTGCTGAAGCTTTTCCAGTTCAAGCCGTACCATTCTGATTTTCGGGTCATGCTTTGCCAGCTCCAGTGCCCGGTTCAGGTCCGCAATGAGCACCTGATCCGGCGAAGGCAGCGAAAATGGAAATGAATCCGGACTAGGCCGGACAATCTGTTCCACCAGTCTCCCTTCCGGCTCAATGACAAGCACTGCATCTTCCGGCACTTCAGGTCTGGAAGCAAAAAGCACGCTGAAAAAAATGATAAGAAACAGCAGCAGGAAGCCATTG
Source organism: Mariprofundaceae bacterium (assembly GCA_021734365.1). Lineage (GTDB taxonomy): Bacteria > Pseudomonadota > Zetaproteobacteria > Mariprofundales > Mariprofundaceae > WSZY01. Next base: position 8,574 of record JAIPJD010000060.1, read on the forward strand.
ATAAACACCCTCCGGATTCGATCCATCCAGCGCATTAATCCTGCAAAAAATCCTTTCATCAGCTTCCCCCGGAGAGACTAAACTTGGTAGTTAAAACCATTGGCATCGCCACGGCAAGCCGTAGAGTGCCTGTCACCATGGAAGCCCTTATAGTACAATCCCAGCCTTCAATTGATATCGTTCAGGCCATTATCCTCGGAATCATCGAAGGTATTACCGAGTTTCTGCCCATCTCTTCCACCGGCCACCTGATTGTCGCCAGCCAGTGGCTCGGCCTTTCGCAAACCGAAGATAACAAGGCCTTTGAGGTGATTATTCAGCTTGCGGCCATCCTCGCGGTTACCGCCACCTACCGCGACAAGCTGACGCTTGCTCACACTGCCCTGTGGCAGAAGGTGGCACTCGCCTTTGTTCCGGTCGGTGCGATCGGCTTTCTTTTTCATAAACAGATCAAGGCGATGTTCACGATCGATATTGTCGCCATCATGTTTATCGTCGGCGGTGTGATCTTTCTTCTCGTTGAATATCTGCAACGGAATAAAATCTACGAAACCACCGATGTCGAGGAAGTCAGCTACAAACAGGCGTTGTGGATCGGTATTGCGCAGGTTGCAGCCCTGATCCCCGGCACCAGCCGGGCCGGAGCATCAATCATAGGCGCCATGCTGGTGGGGCTGGATCGCAAAACCAGTGCCGAATTTTCATTCCTGCTGGCGCTTCCCGTGATGCTTGCCGCCAGCGGCTTCGATCTGCTCAAACATTATCAGGATTTCAGCGGCGAACAGACGCTTCCGCTACTCTACGGTTTTCTTGTCGCCTTCCTCTCAGCCTACGCCACGATGAAGCTGCTGCTCAGCTTCCTGCAACGCTTCACCTTTGTTGCCTTCGGCGTCTACCGCATCATCTTCGGCGCCCTGCTGCTCTGGGTAGCTTTATAAAATCAAATCGTCATTCCCGACTTGATCGGGAATCCATAAACGTGATGAACGAGTACCGCTTGGATTCCGGCCTTCGCCGGAATGACGTGAAAACCTGCTGTCTGGCCCTGTAACCCTCAGGGTGTATTTGCCATATTCAATATACCAACTATAGTCGCATAACTGTGGAGGGAATATGGGGAATTTCCATTTCATTAAATCTAATATGCCAGAATATGCACCATATGGTGCATAATATATGTTAGGGCCACAAAATATGAATAGACAAATTACAGTGTTCTTGATGATCCTGCTTTTTCCCCTGACTGCCCATGCTTTGGTTTTTGGAGGTAGTAACCTTGGATTTAGCGGCTACCCTTCCCACGACTGCATTAAGCCAACTAAACCTATTAAGCCATATTCATTCGACAGCCAGTGGGAAGTGGACTCCTACAATTCTGAGGTTGATCTCTACAATTCCCAATTGCAGCAATATTTGAGCTGCATCGATGAATATATTGAGAATGCAAATAACGATATCAAGAGGATCAAGGAAAAGGCACAAGAAGCTATTGATGAAACGAGCTATTAGCCCTAACAATGCGCTCCAGCCGACCGTGCAACCGCTGCGCGGTTTTCGGTCGGCTGAGTTTAGTCGTTATACCTCAAAAGGAGGAAGCTACCATGAATGAATCCATAGCCGCCTTTTGCGTAAAGGCTTACACTTTTCTTCTTCCAATCTCATGGATTGGTGTGGCAATTGTTGTTCTTGTGCTATTGCCTATGGCCTTGTTCAAGGCAACACGTCCCGCAGCAGGTACGGGAATGTTTTTTTCATCATATTTATTCGGTCTCACAACGTGGTTTCTTGGTGCCACGGTTACTTTCGTAACATGGGGTTGGGTAGGATTAATTATTGGGCTCATATTTGCAGGGGTTGGTGTTGTTCCAATTGGAATATTGGCCGCATTCATTTCGCTCAAAGAGCCAACTTTGGGTTTCTCGCTAATCGTCATGGTTGTCATCGTTTTCGCAACGCGTATGGGTGGCCTGGCATTAATGCAATCCGGAAGCGAGGTATAACAATGCCTTGCACTCGACCAAAAAAAGCTGCGTTCGCTCCGCTCTCTCCACTTTTTGTGGCGAGTGAAGGCAAGCGTTAGCCATCATGGGCAACAAAACCGCAATCAATCAGGGCCGTTATCTCCTGTTTCTAGATATTCTTGGCTTCAGTGAGTTGGTTGAAACCAAGAGTGCGGAAGAAATCTATGCAGTAATTGATGATGCGCTTAAGGCATTCGGACGTTGGGAAGAACTTAACGGACTGTTTAAAACCATATATTTCTCAGATACATTCATCTTCTATCAAGAGCCAAAAGGTTACGGGAATTGGGCGTTTCTTGATGTCTACGCAATTGGTGGCATGGTCTTATCGGCCTTACTTGCGAAAGGCATTCCAGCTAGAGGTGCTATATCATTTGGCGAATTTGAAGTTAAATTAGATGCCACGGGGCGGCATCAAGTATATTTCGGGAAAGCTCTAATAGAAGCTTACAAAGCCGAGCAGCGGGAAAAATGGTTAGGCATCACTATTCTTCCTTCGGCATGGTTGCCTTACGACGCTCATAATCCAAAAACGATAGATGCATTTGCTAGTGAAAAAGTGTGGTCAAAGAGACATGACGGGGTTCTACTCCTGAATCCCTTCATTAAGCTACGAGGCTGGTATTCATCTGCGCTTATAGGTGAGGTGGATAAACCATACTCAAAATGGAATGCACCAGAATTTCCAAACGACATTCTCGGGTTCAAGTTTATTAGAGATCAAGCGGATGAATATGCAGCCAAAAATGATTTTACGAGCTCTCACGCGATTAAATATCACGCCACAGAGCGGTTTCTTAGAAACATTCTAGGGCAGGAACTTTACAATTGGGGGGTAGATGCATCTCTTCCAGAAAATTTCTAATACCTGGCTAACAATGGGCTCCAAGGGGCGCTCCGCTTCGCTACGCGCCCCTGAGCCCAAGCGTTAGGTGTCATTGCTATGAAAGTCATCGCCATTCTAATTGCCAAATTTCTTGACCCTATAGGTTTCGTTGTTGCCGGTCTTACGGTTCTCGCCTCTCGCAAAGTAGTCATTATTCCTATTGCTGCTGGCGCATCAGCACTAGTAACGGAAACTATCCTTTCAAATACTCAGCTAACTTACTCATGGGGTAACGGTCTCTT
>JAIPJD010000061.1 GCA_021734365.1 Mariprofundaceae bacterium
GGCCCATTCGGCTTCAGTCGGAGCACGTTTGGTGACCACCTTGCAGGCATCACGGTTCAGGATATGTGCATCACGCTCCTGCACCAGCAGGCCACCATTGACCCGCTTGAACTCAAGCCCGCCTGTTACCGGCGCAGCTGATGGAGCCAGAAGCAGGCGAAGATTCTTCTTCTCTTTCAGGGCCTCAACTGCCTCATCGGTAAAGCCCGGCGCAATGACCACCTCCATAAAGGTTTCGGCAATCAGTTTGGCAGTTGCCTCTTCCAACGGACGGTTAAAGGCGGCAATGCCACCGAATGCAGATGTTGAATCCGCCGCACGGGCACGCTCATACTCTTCTGCCTGAACGCCGCCTGTGGCAACACCGCAGGGGTTGGCATGTTTAACGATCACGGCGGTATTCTCGGCGAAGTCGCGCACGCAGGCAAAGGCGGCATCGGCATCGGCGATGTTGTTATACGAAAGCGCTTTACCTTGCAGCACTTCACAATCGGCCAGTGAGAGCCCGACATCCTCCGGGTCGGCATAGAAGGCACCATCCTGATGCGGGTTTTCACCGTATCTCAATTCATCTGCCGTCTTAACAAACTGACGGGTAAAAATATCAGGGAATTTGCGTCTGGAACCATCCACGTTCAGTGAAGAGAAGTGGTTGGCAATGGCACCATCATAGGATGCGGTATGGGCAAAAGCCTTCACCGCCAGCATGCGGCGAATATCTTCACCAACTGAACCATTGGAAGAGCCAATCTCTTTCAACACCAGTGCGTAATCGGCCGGGTCCACGACAACGGTAACAAACTTGTGATTCTTGGCGGATGCACGGATCATGCACGGGCCGCCAATATCGATATTTTCAATCGCATCATCCACCGTACAATCATCCTTCGCCACGGTTTCGCGGAACGGATAGAGATTTACGCAGACCAGGTCAATACGCTCAATGCCGTGACGCTTCATCGAGGCGAGATCGCTCTCGTTATCCCGGCGTGCCAGAATGCCGCCATGCACTTTCGGGTTCAGCGTTTTGATACGACCATCCATCATTTCCGGGAAATTGGTGTAGTCAGACACCTCACGAACAGGAATCCCTGCTTCTCTCAGCAGCTTTGCGGTTCCACCGGTAGAGAGCAGCTCCACACCGCGGTCAGCCAGTGATCGTGCAAAATTTTCAACACCTGATTTGTCTGATACACTGATCAGTGCTCGGGTAATGGATGGCATAATGGTCTCCGGGACGAACTCTTGGGAAGAGGCGTCAGGCTACGCATCGGCTACGCCGGCGCAAGAATTCCGCGCTCTTCCGGATAAAATCCATTTGATTCCACCCACCGACCACCGCATCATCACCGCCTGCTTTTTTCCAGGAGGATAGATGCACAGACTTTTAACACTGATCACCGGGCTGTTGCTGGCCTCAACGCTGACAACCGGCCTCAACGCAGCCGAACTGCAGCACGCTGAGTTCAAAAACGGGGTCAAGCTGATCGTCGAGGAGGATCACTCAGCTCCTGTTGCCATGGTTCAGATCTGGCTAAAGGTTGGTGGACGCGATGAGCTGCCGGGCAAAACAGGTCTGGCACATGTCTTCGAACATATGATGTTCAAGGGCTCAAAGCAGCTTGCTCCCGGAGAGTTCTCCAGAAAAATCTCCGCCATGGGCGGCAATGACAACGCCTTTACCAGCACCGACTATACGGCCTATTTTGAAACCGTTCCTGCCAGCCAGGTCAACAGCGTTCTGCGTATGGAGGCAGAACGCTTTGCCAATCTGAAGCTTCGTGATGAAGATTTTCAGAAAGAGATTCGTGTGATTATGGAAGAGCGGCGCATGCGGACTGAGGACGATCCCAACAGCCGTATGTTTGAGGAGCTCTCCGCAGCCTCTCTTCGGCTGCACCCCTACCGCAACCCGGTGATCGGCTGGATGCAGGATCTGAAACGGCTCACCATTAAGGATGTGCGCGCCTTCTACAAAAAGCACTATGTTCCCGGCAATGTGACAGTCGTTGTTGTGGGTGATGTTGATTTCAGGGAGATGCAACAGACAGTCAAACAGACCTTCGGACGGATGAAGGCCAGGCCGGTGCCCGAGCGCTTCAACCCGGTGGAGCCTGAATCCTATGGCCCCAAACGCATCAACGTAACACTGCCTGCACAGTTGCCCTTCTTTGCCCTGACACTTACGACACCGGTCTGGGAGCCGGGGGTAAATGACAGGGAGTGCGCGGCCATTGCCGTGGCAACTCAGATTCTGGCCGGTGGCCGCTCAGCCGAGCTGACCAGAGAGCTGGTGGACAGACAGCGCAAGGCCTTCTCCGTGGGAGCGGGCTATGATCCGTTCGGCATGGGGCTTGATCTCTGGTATGCATATGGCGTACTGGGACCGAAACAGACACCCGAAGCTTTTGAAAGTGCGCTATGGGCACTCATGCGGAAGATGGAGAAAACTCCCCCCGCGGAACCCGCACTGGCTGCAGCAAAGCGGCAGATGATTGCCGCCGAGGTGTTTGCCCGCGACTCGCTCTATCTGAGAGCCAAGCATATCGGTACGCTTGAGACTGTCGGTATTGGAGCCGCACACCAGGATGCGTGGCTTGGTGCGATTCGCAGCATCACCGCAGCCGATATCCAGAATGTTTTCAAAACATGGATCAGGGCCGACCGGGCCACCACAGGGCTGCTCTTACCGGAAGAAACCCCGGGGGAAACTCCGGAAAAGAGTCCGGAGAAGCAGTCATGAAAAAAAACCTGCTGATACATTTGACCATCCTGCTGCTGGGCTACCTGAGCTTCACCAGTCCGGCCCATGCTATCCCTCCCATCGAAGAGGCTCGCATGGAAAACGGCCTGCGTATTCTGCTAATGGAGGCACATGCCGTGCCGATGGTCTCCATGCAACTGTTACTACCTGCCGGCAGCCGCTTCGACCCTGTCGGGAAAGGCGGTACGGCAAGCCTGCTGGCAGCCATGCTCTCCGACCACACTGAGAAACATGCCCACGAGGCATGGGCAGCAGTTCTGGATGCCGAGGCGATCCAGCTTGGTGCGGGCTCCAGCCATGATGGATTCAATCTCTCTCTGACGGTGCTAAAAGAGGCGCTTCCAACCGGTATCAATGCCTTCTCTGAAGCCCTGCTGACTCCGGGGTGGAACCGTGAACGATTTGCACTCATCAAGGAGAACTCCCTCTCAGCAGCCCGGAAATCACTGGAAGAGCCCGGCGTCCGGGCCTCCGAGGCAACCAGCCGCCTTCTCTTTCCAGGGCACCCCTACGGTCATCGCCCGGATGGTAATCCCGAATCACTGAAAAAGGTTCTGCTTGCCGACCTGAAAAAACTCTATGCGGATCAGATAAAGCCAAAGGGGGCTGTACTGGCAGTCAGTGGTGATATCACCATGCCTGAGCTGCTGGAGCTGCTGAAACCCGCAGTTGCCGGCTGGAAGGGGGCACCCGGACAGCCCCTGTTTGAGATCAGCAGGGCAGACAGTGTTTCCGGCATCACAGAACAGATTGAGATGCAGACGTCACAGACCCTCTCGCAGCTGATCCGCCTCGGCCCGGCCCGCAGGGACGCCGACTTCTTCCCCGCATTTGTACTGAATCATATACTCGGTGGTGGAGGCTTTGGCTCCAGGCTGATGGAGGAGGTGCGTGAAAAACGCGGCCTGGTTTATGGCGTCTACTCCTATTTTATTCCACTGGCCACATCCGGTCCGTTCATCATTACACTACAGACACGTGCCGATCAGGCCGAAGAGGCTGAAGGCGTGGTGCGTTCGGTTTTGCAGCAGCTCTTCAGCGGAGAGATTAGCCGGAAAGAGCTGAAGGATGCAAAGGCCAATCTGACGGGAAGCTTTGCCCAGAGAATGGACTCCAACCGGGAACGGGTCGGGTTAATGTCGATGATCGGATTTTACGACATGCCACTGGATTACCTGCAAGCCTGGACGCAGAAAGTTGAATCCGTCACGCTTGCTGATATTAAGGTTGCAGCCAACGCCTATCTGGATCCGAAGCAGTGGAACCTGCTCCGTGTCGGGCCAAAGGCCGGGGTGGAAGCAGGAGGGGAAACATCTCCATGAAAACGGTTCTTGTTGTTGAAGACTCCGACTCAAGCCGGGATATCACCAGTCACTTTCTGCAGCAGGGTGGGTTCCGCACTCTGGAGGCTACGGATGGTGCTGACGCGCTTAATGTTCTGAAACAGCGTCATGTCGACCTTGTTCTGACCGATATCATGATGCCCAATATGGATGGCTGGGCCTTCTATAGAGAGGTGCGCAAGGACAAGCGCTATAACCTGACTCCGTTTGTTTTCCTGAGTGTGCTCGATGAACTCGATGACCAGATCAAGGGGCTGACACTGGGTGTGGATGACTACATCACCAAGCCGGTCACCCCGCCTCAGCTGATCGCACGTGTGAATACCGCCCTGATGCGTAGTGAGCGGCTGGAGCAGTACTTCTTCCGCAACCCCGTCACTGAACTGGAAACCGCCAACTACTTCCGCCATCGCCTGCCACTGGAGGCGATACGCTGCCGTGAAGCCAAACAGCCACTGAGCCTGCTGGTTTTCGGTATCGGCAACTATGTCTCCCTTGTACGCGGTCATGCCACATGGTTTGCAGAAGTTGCCGCCAGAGAGGCGGGGCAGAAACTTAAACAGCAGGCCCGTACCTATGATGTGGTGGCAGATATGGGCATGGGCCGCTTTGCCGTCCTGATGCCGAATGCAGCAATTGAAGTGGCGAAGAAATGGGCTGAGAAGGTGGTTGCCAGCTGGAAACTCTCACTGACCTGGCCGGAGACGGAACAGAATATCGGTATCGATATCGGCTATAACGGTGATGCTATCGTGCCGGGTGAGGAGGATGCCATCGAGATGCTGAACAGGAATCTCGAAACATTCGAACGCAAGTGGTGACGGCTCCGGCCATCTAACCACCCGGGCAGACGACCAACATGCGAATCACTGCCGGCCGGCTGCGTGGCCGGGTTCTCAACGTCCCGGATCTTCCGGGGCTGCGTCCCACCCCATCCAGGGTGCGCGAGGCCCTCTTCAATATTCTTGGTGATGTCGATGGCTGGGAGATGCTCGACCTCTTCTCCGGAACCGGCATCATGGCCGTTGAGGCCCTGTCGCGTGGAGCCGCATCCGCCTGCTCAATTGAGCAGCATCCCGGAGCCTGCCGGTTGATGCGGGAGAACTGCAAGCGGCTAAATCCGGAGGGGTGGGATATTATCAAGGGTACGTTGCCTGCGGCACTGAACCGGCTGGAAAACAGATCCTTCAACCTGATCTTTGCCGATCCCCCCTACGATCAGGGTATTGCTGATAAAATTCCGGCATGGCTGGACGAGAACAGCATAACCTGCCGGCACCTCGTTATTGAAGAGTCGTCCCGGGCCAACCCGATGTGGCCTGAAGGCTGGATAGCCACCCGCTCAAGGCGTTACGGTGACACGACCCTCTATTTTTTTGACCCCGAAAGATAACCGCCTGTTTTTACTGTTTTGTTTCTCTATCACCGCCTGTAAGCACATTGCCGGTTTTTTGAATAATCGGAATTGTGGATAACCCGGTCAAAACTCGCTTGTAAGTTGACATCAGTTGTAATCGGCATTGGAATGACCGGCATGTTTAAGAATTTCCTGCACAATAAATACTGGATGATGATTCCAGTGCTGGCATGGGCGATCCTTGCCCCTTCACTCTCCTATGCTGAAGTCACCATTATGAAGGATGCGGCGGCTCGCGGCCTGGTCGGCCCGGACGGCTCCCGGGCTGTTTCTCTGAGTGTTGCACAATGCGAGGGGGCCCTTCGCAGTATCCGCTATGCTGGCAGAGGTGATCCGGAACCTGTCTTTACTGACAGCCAGGTTCAGGCTCTGGCACCACATATCCAGAAGGCCCTTGCCAAAATCCAGTCAGGTAAAGCGGTGGCTTTTCATCAGGGCAGAGTCATTGGCGCGGTCTTTTTCAGCAAGAACACCCTCTACTGGCATTTCACCCATATTCAAAACCGGACTCCATTCCAGCTCACACCTATCGCAGAAGAAGCCAACAGGCTCAGTGATATTGTTGGAAAATTGTCTGCTGACGATATCGAGATATCCCACTGGAAGCTGGTTCCTCAGCAGGGGCAGTCCCTTCATCGGGGGCGGCCGGATATGCTTGCCATGTCAGTCAGTGGCCTGCCCACAACTGCAGCCAGTTCGGCTCCGGCAGCAGCTGTCGCGGTGGCAACCGGTGCCACCAGTCATGATGCAGAGACCCGTATCGACACACTGTCCCGGCTGCTGGATAAAGGTCTGATCACAAAGGATGAGTACCGGGGAAAACTTGAAACAATTCTCTCCGAATATGATGCACGGAATCCTTCACCCGAAGCCGGCCTTGAATTTTTACAGAGGCTGGATAAAAAAGGCCAGATTGCGCCGGATCTGCTACAGAAACAGAGAAAGAAACTGCTCGACAGATTGTAACCGTGCAGTCCGCTCAGGGGCCTTTTGAAGGGGAAAAGAGATGAAACGAACTGCGATCTACCCCGGCACTTTTGATCCGATCACGCTCGGCCATGTCGATGTGGTCAACCGCGGTCTGAAGTTGTTCGATCGCATCGTTATCGGTGTGGCCGAAAATCCGAATAAAGCACCGATGTTCGATCTTGAAACCCGCCTGAAGATGGTTCGTGAGACCTTTGCCAGTGAATCAAATGTCGAAGTGGTCAGCTTTACCGGCCTGCTGGTAACACTTGCCCATGACCAGAAAGGCGATGCCATCCTGCGTGGCCTTCGGGCCGCATCCGATTTTGAGTATGAATTCCAGATGGCAACCATGAACCGGCGTCTGGATGAACGCATCGAGACCTGCTTTGTGATGGCGCGTGAGGACTACACATTTGTCTCATCCCGCTTTATCCGTGAAATCTCCGCTATGGGTGGCGATGTCTCCGAGCTTGTTCCCGCTGCCGTTGCCCCTTACCTCAAGTAGACCTTTATTCCCCATTAAACAGGTAAACTAATGGGATGGTCCGTCCCATTAGTTTACCTATTGCTCTTCCTGCCGTGCTTCTGTGACCCCGGTTATCAATACAACGGCAGGGTTATACCTTTTCTTAACAAAAAGGAATAACCATCATATTTAGTAAATATTTTTTCTATTTATTCCATTCATTAATTATATTTGCTATAGTCGTGCCATGAATAGTTTAATCGGAGCAAAAAACAGAGCATTGCAGCAGGCATTAAAAGCCGGAGCACTGATCCGCTCACGCAGAAAGGATAGTGGCCTGACTCAGGCACAATTCGCCGATCAGATCGGTGTAACCATACCGACTCTGCGCAGGCTTGAATCGGGTGACACCTCTATCTCCCTGAACACCTTCCTGACAGGGCTTGCTGCACTGAACCTGACCGATGAAGTGCTGCATTTATCTGAAACCCGAAGAGTCCGTCGGATTCCCTATATCGAACCCAAGCAGCGCAACAGATTTGAGAAACGGCTTGGCAGCAGAGGCATCAATACTCGTGATGCGGAAAACGCTGCGTGGATACTTTCACTCTCCGGCCAGCAGCGCATTGATCTGCTGAAAAAACAGGAGCAGGAGCAAAAGCTATGTGGGATCGCACTCCGATAGAAGAGGCCATCGCCCTGATCCGTGACATCGAGCAGCATCATGGGCGCGCCATGCTAATCGGTGGCGCCGCCCTTTTCCTCTACGGCAAGCCTCAACGCTCGCTCGATTACGATCTCTGGGTGCGCATCGCCAATGATGAACTGATCGAGATTCTTACCGCCCATGGATTTGAAATCGATTCCAGCAGACCGGGAAGAGTGGTCGCCTATTTCGAGGAGTGTAAGTTCGACTTTTTCCTTTTCAAAAGGGCTATTAACCACGACAAAGAACTGGTCGAGTATGATGATATCGAGTCACGAGGCAGGAAGCTTCAGCTCGAGTATGGCACGCTGCTCATCCCCTCCATTGAAGATATGATTAAATTGAAAAAGCTGGGTGATGAGATTCGGGATAAGGATATGGAAGACATCCACTATCTTGAAGGACTTCTCAAAAGCGGACTGTAGCCTCACCTTAGCGGAAAAAGGGGCGGAGCTCCTGACCACCTTCGCAACTCTGTTTACTGCTCCTCTGTCTCATAATCTGGAAGGTTCTTTAACACCTCGTCTTGCCACCAGATATTTTCATAGTACTGCTCCTCTCCAGGAAACTTTTTACAGGTACCAATACTTTGTACGCGATAGTAGATTAATTGTAAGCCCAGTAGTTGTTTTGCTAAGGCTGCCATCTGCTTTTTCAGATAAAGTAATCGCAGGACAAATGCAATCACCATAATGGCTATAACCAACAAAATAAAAAACATCGCCTTGATAAAAACCGCGCCCCATCCAAAAAGTATATATGCCCAAATTCCAAGACCCGTTACAATAGTCGCAGGCGCCTTAACAATACTCCAAAGGTGGCTTCTATACTGAGCCATCTCAGCATTATCTGTATTCCACTGGGCTTGAGAGGCGGAAATTTGGCTATCAATCGCAGCTAGCTGAGCCACCTTGGTTGAATAGCAATCACAGTAGCCTGTTGAATCACTGTAAGGTCGAATCAATTTGGTGGACATTGCTCCAAAAGCTGATGCCCAACCTGTTGTCAGGGCATAAACTTGCTGTGCTGCTGCCAACGCCTCCTGGTTAACATCATTTGCTGTCGTGTAAGCTTGCATGCCTTTTTGAATCGCTGCGCGACGCTGGCCAATATTCCTGGCTCCATCAAAAGCAGCTTCCAGATCCCGCTTCATCTTTTCAAGTTCCAGTTTTCGCTGTTCAGCTTTTGCGATTTCCATATCAATGGTCGCCTCATCCGCAGTAATACGCAAAATTGCCGCATCCGTGTTGCGAGTAATTCCATCAACAACTTGATTATTGTTAGTGATTTGTAGCCCGTTAAAAAGCCCACAATGATTTCCGTGATGCTCGCTGCAGGGCTGAGTATCAGGACAGGTGCATAATTTCCAATAACATAATGGCATAGCTTACCTCCAAGCATTTTTGGCTAAGTTTGTCTGTTATTAACCCGCCGGTGAAAAACTTCTTTCCTGTTTGGAGGCGCCATCTTTTTCTTCTGAAACATCTCCAATCTGAATCGTTGCATCCACTTTGAGTGCTGCCGGCATCTGATGGGTGATAAACAGCATGGTGATCTTACCCTTGAGCTGGTTCACCGTAGCTGCAAACACCTCGGCCGTGCCTGCATCAAGACTGCTTGTGGCTTCATCAAACAGCAGAATCTTCGGATGTTTCAGCAGCGCCCGCGCAATCGCAAGGCGCTGTTTCTGCCCTCCGGACAATCCAACACCCCGCTCACCGATCTCCGTCTGATACCCCTCCGGAAGTGCCTCAATCGCATCATGAATCTCCGCCTGCTTACACGCCTGCACCACCTGCGCAAAGCTGGCGTGCGGATTGGCCAGAATCAGATTCTCAAAAATGGTGCCGGAGAAAAGTATCGTCTCCTGCGGCACTACACCAAAGTGCTGGCGCAGTTCATTGGCGGAACAGTTGCGGATGTCGCGCCCATCAATCTGGATATGGCCATCACTGGGCATGTAAAAACCCTGCAACAGTTTCGTAAGTGTGCTTTTGCCTGAACCTGATGCCCCCATAATGGCTACACACGCTCCCGGCTCAATCTTCATGTTAAAGCCGCGATAGAGATAGGGGAGCTGATCGGAGTAACGGAAACTGACATCGCAAAACTCAATCCTGCCTTTGCCTCCGCCCTCACGGGAGGGCAGCAGCGAGTAGGGCTCCTGTGGTGCATCCATCACATCACCCAATCGTTTCACGGCAATATCCGCCTGCTGGAACTGCTGCCATAGCCCGACCATGCGCAACACGGGTTGTGACAGGCGTCCGGCAAACATCTGAAATGCCACCAGCATACCAATGGTAAAATCGTCCGTGGTCATCACCAGCCAGGCACCGAGGCAGAGAATGATCAGGGTCATCAACTGCTCGAGTGTAGTGGCGGCAACGTTATAGCTGTTTGAGAGCTGGCGGGCATTGAACCCGGCCTGCAGATAACCGGCCAGATAATCACTGTAACGGGATGTCACCTGAGGCTCCATCTGCAGAGATTTCACCGTCTCCATACCGGAGACATATTCGGTGGCATAAGCCTGATTGCGTGCGCCAAGCAGAAACTGCTGATTCAGCCGTTTTCTGAGCAGCGGCGTAATGGCGAGACTCAGCACCGCAATCACGAGCAGAATGCCAACGGCCACCGCTGTCAGCATCCAGCTGTAATAAAACATGATGGCAAGAAAGATAAACAGGAACGGGATATCCAGAATCAGTGTAACAGCTGCGCCGCTGAGAAACTCACGGATACTTTCAATGCCCTGCAGGCGGGCGACCAGCGTGCCGGTAGAGCGATGTTCGAAGTATCGAACCGGCAACCGGAAGAGGTGGGCAAAAACATGCGAACCAAGAACGGCATCAATGCGGTTGCCGGTATGGTTGACAAGATACTGGCGTATCCAGCTCATGACGGCATTGAAGATCATGAACATCACCATGCCGATGCCGATCACAATCAGTGTGCTTTGGGTATGGTGGACGATGACCTTATCAATAATGACCTGGGTAAACAGGGGCGTTGCCAGCGCCATCAGTTGAATGGCAAGCGATGCAAACAGGACATCCCGCCATATCTTCCTGTGCTTAAGCAGTTCGGGCACAAACCAGCTGAAACCGAACGGCTTTTTCTCATCCTCGACACCCTTGCCTCCGGGTGACGAGAAGCGCAGCAGGAAGCCCTTGAACTGTTCGCTGAACTCATCAGCAGGCAACGATTTCGGCTGCTGGTCCCCCTGTTCGAAGTAGACCAGGTTGCCATCCTCAATTTTAACGAGGAGCACGACCCTGCCAGCCGGAGCCTCCCCTGTGTCCTCCTCACCGGTTTCCGCTGCTGACATCAGGGCAAAAGCAGGTGAGCGCAGTTTCACTCTGCTGATATCCCTGATTTGCCTCCACTGGCTCTTCATCCCCAGCGAGTGAAGTACCTCCTGTAACGAGGCAGTACTGTAGGGCGGTGGAAACTGTTTCAGGGCAATCTCTCCCGAGAATGGAACCCGGTGAACCTGACAGGCGCACTGCAGCGCCCAGAGCAGTGCCTCGGGTGCTATCGGAAGCGGCTTCTTCCTCCCCTCCGCATCAATAACAACCGGCTGGCTCATCTCTCCCGGCCCGCCTCGAATGCAGCTTTCTGAACCGGAGAGAGGAGATATTCAATCACACTGCGGCTACCGAGATTGATCTCGGCGGAGACCTGCATGCCCGGTGTCAGTGCATAACGTTTGCCGGTATGGCTCTCCAGTTCATTGGCCTGCAAAGTAATCACTGCACGATAACCCTGAATTCCGGTGCGCATCGCCTCTTCATTGTCCACCGCATCGGGGCTGATCTGGTCAACTGCACCCTCGAGCATGCCGTACTTCTGAAATGAGTAGGCCGCCACCTTGACCC
>JAIPJD010000062.1 GCA_021734365.1 Mariprofundaceae bacterium
CGGAGCGAAGGGGTCATAATTGTCCTCAACCGCCTTCACCGGAGTCTTTTTTGCCGGCCTGGGGTCAAATTTTAACACCGGCTTGGCTTTTGGTGCTGCCTTTTTTGGTTTTACAGCAGGTTTGGGGGCCGGTTTCTGTAGCCTGGCCAGCTCTGCACCGGAGATCATCATGACCTCAATCCGATTCAACGGCTCAGGTTTTGAGGCCGACTGCCACCAGGCCAGGATCGTGATCAGAAGGATTACAGCAGCATGCACAGCGGCTGCAAAGAGGAAATCTGCAGTTTTCAGTGTGTTCTGGCTGGCGGGATCAGCGGCGAGGTTCAGTAACAAGTCCTACCTTCTTAATGCCTGCTTTCTCCAGCGCACTCATGGTGCGGGCAACATGCTCATAAGGGGTTTTGGCATCACCGCGAATAAAGACCGGAAGATTCGGTTTGGTTTTACGCATGGCACTGATACGGGGCGCCAGTTTTTTCAGCTCAATTTTATGTTTCTGAAGATAGATATCCCCGTTTTTATGAATAGTAACCACCAGAGGCTCGACATTCTGCTGCATCGCAGGGGAGTCAGCATCCGGAAGGTCGACATTGATACCCTGTGTCATCAGAGGGGCTGTGACCATGAAAATGATCAGTAGTACCAGCATAACATCAACCAGCGGAGTGACATTAATCTCTCCCATCGGTTCCGTCTCTTTATCCCATCTGCTCTGGCCGGCCCACATGATATATCAGCTCCGGATGTGACGGGATATGATGTTCAGAAACTCCGATGAGAACTGCTCCATGCCGGCCGCAATACGTTTTAGATCGGATGTGAACTTGTTGTAGGCAACCACGGCGGGAATAGCCGCAACAAGGCCGAATGCAGTTGCCACCAGTGCCTCGGCAATACCGGGTGCCACAGCAGCCAGCGATGTATTCTGGGTCATGGCGATGCTCTGGAAGGCGTTCATAATGCCCCATACGGTGCCAAACAGGCCGATAAAGGGAGATGTCGAACCCACCGTAGCCAGAAAAGCAAGGTGCCTGGAGAGGCCTTCCAGCTCTCGTGACAGCGCAGCATCCAGCGCCCTGCGAATACCTTCCAGACCGCCTCCGGCGACAATCTTGCCATCTTCATCATTGCCGGAGTCGCGGCGGTTACGCATATATTCACGGTAACCCGATTGAAAGATGTTGGGTAGCGGGCTGTCCTTGTACTGCTGGGGAATGCCTGCGAGCAGAGTGTCCATGTCAGAACCGCCCCAGAATGATGCTGAGAAGGTTTCAGCATCGTGTTTGGTTTTTCTATATACACGCCATTTGTTGAAGATAATGCCCCATGACATGATGGAGAGAAAAATGAGAAGCAACAGTACTGTCTTGACGACAATACCGGCCCCCAGAATCAGGCTCCAGACAGTTAATTGTTCGGCCATAAATGCTCCTTAATCAGGATGAACTGCTTTGGTGGATTTTCAGGGCAGGCAGCAGCATTGAGGGGATTCTTCTCGGAGCCCCCTCATTGTCAATGCAGGCCAGCCTGATCTCTGCTTCTGCCAGCAGGGTGTCACGGCTCTCATTGGCCCGGTGCATGCGCCAAACCTGTTGTCTGAATGCCAGCCTGGCACCACGTGCCTGTGTCAGCACGCTATCGACCTCAATCAGGTCATTGAAACGGCCGGATGAGTGGTAGCGTATATTGGCTTCTGTAACGGCAAACATAACAGAGCATGCCGCCTCCACATCATCAAGTTCGATACCGGCTGCACGCAGATATTCTGTGCGCCCGCGCTCCATAAACTTCAGGTAGTTGGCATAGTAGACGACACCACCGTGATCGGTGTCTTCATAGTAGATGCGAAACTGGCAACGGTGGCTGATGCCTGTCATAGCAGTGAACCCTGTGTGACAGCGTCAGGCAGCTCCCGATCCAGATGGGTGTAGGCCATGGGGGTGGCTACCCGGCCGCGAGGCGTTCGGGCAATCAACCCCTCCTGCATCATATAGGGCTCCAGCACATCTTCGATGGTATCACGCTCCTCCGAGATGGCTGCTGCCAGCGTATCCAGCCCCGTCGGACCTCCGCTGAACTTGTCAATCAGACATGTAAGCAGCTTCCGGTCCTGGCGGTCCAGCCCAAGATGATCCACTTCAAGCCTGTTCAGGGCGAGATTGCCGGTTTCACGACTGATGGTTCCGTTATGATCCACCTCTGCAAAATCACGAACGCGACGAAGCAGACGGTTGGCAATACGTGGTGTGCCACGGGAACGTTTGGCTATTTCCATGGCACCATCTTCGGTGCAGTTAATTTTAAGCAGGGAGGCAGAGCGGTGAATGATTGTGGCCAGCTCACTGGCGTTGTAAAACTCAAGCCGTTCTATGACCCCGAAGCGGTCTCTGAGCGGATTGGTCAGAAGGCCGGCACGTGTGGTTGCCCCAATCAGCGTGAAACAGGGCAGATCCATTTTAATGGAGCGGGCGGCAGGACCCTGTCCGATCATAATATCGAGCTGAAAATCCTCCAGAGCGGGATAGAGGATCTCCTCAACCTGCGGGCTTAAACGGTGGATCTCATCAATAAAGAGAACATCGCCCTCTTCAAGGTTGGTCAGCATGGCTGCCAGATCTCCGGGACGTTCAATCACCGGCCCTGAGGTGGTGCGGATATTGCTGCCCATTTCATTGGCAATAATATTGGCAAGGGTGGTTTTGCCGAGTCCCGGAGGGCCAAAAAGGAGAACGTGATCCAGAGGCTCTGAACGGCGCTTGGCCGCCTCAATGTAGACCGAAATATTATCTTTGATCTTCTCCTGTCCGACATACTCGGAAAGTGATTTGGGGCGCAGGGCTCTGTCCCAATCCTCAATGCGCTCGTCAGCAGATATCATGCGCTCATCATCCATCCCTTCGATCGTCATGATATTACCTTAATTGAAGATCTAAAATCCTTTTCAAAATCACCAGTTAGATCAATATGTTTAAGCGCTTTATCAACCTGAGCAGGCTTGTAACCAAGGTTTGTCAGTGCTGAACGGATATCGTTGGCATCAGGGGAGAGGGAAGCTGAATCAGTATCATCTGCGGTGAGCTTGCCTTTGAGTTCAAGGATAAGACGCTGGGCGGTTTTTTTACCAATGCCCGGAGTTCTGGCAATGGCACTGTCATCAGCGCTATCGATGGCCTGAAGCAGCTCGCCGGTTGGCATGCCGGACATCAGATTAAGCGCCGTGCGTGCACCAATGCCCGAGACACTGTTAAGTTTTCTGAACAGTTCACGATCGCCGCTGCTCTGGAAGCCGAAGAGGCTTAACTGATCCTCTCTTACATAGGTGTGTATATAGACAGATGCGGTTTCTCCCTGCTTCAGGCTGCAGAGTGCCTGCATGCTGACGGCAATATCGTAGCCGACACCGTTTACTTCCAGCAGAATAGAGCCACTCGGGTCAAGTTCCCGGACGCTGCCTGATAGCCAGCCGATCATTGCTTCATTTCCAGGATTCTGTTGCGTTCGATCATGGGCGCATGATGCGCGTGGCAGATACAGACAGCAAGCGCATCTGCTGCGTCTTCAGGAAGCGGCATGGGGGGCTTTAGCAGTAGCTTTACCATATGCTGAACCTGCTGTTTGTCCGCCTTGCCATGTCCGGCGGTGGATAACTTTACTTTGGTTGGCGAGTATGGGGTTACCGGCAGTCCTGAATCACCGCAGGCGGCAATCAGAGCCCCTCTGGCCTGACCCAGCTTCAGTGCAGAGGAGGCATTTTTAGAGACAAAGATATCTTCCATGGCG
This sequence comes from Mariprofundaceae bacterium, assembly GCA_021734365.1. Lineage (GTDB taxonomy): Bacteria > Pseudomonadota > Zetaproteobacteria > Mariprofundales > Mariprofundaceae > WSZY01. Next base: position 3,781 of record JAIPJD010000062.1, read on the forward strand.
ATGCAATCCGGCTGGTATTCGGCGATAATCTGTTTCAATGCGGAGAAGAGCGTGTAGAGGCGCTCTGTAAACTCTCCTGAACCACAGCGAATGACACAGTGGTGCAGATGGGTCAGGCGATTCCCCCGGCTATCAATAATGCCAACGCCGGTCTTCTGTGAGCCGGGGTCTACGCCAAGAATACGCACGGTTCCGGTTCAGCCTTCGATTCGGGCCATCTCGTCATCAGAGATGTCGAAGTTGGCGTAGACATTCTGAACATCATCGAGCTCTTCAAGTCGTTCGATCAGGCCCAGAAGTTTCCCGGCTGTTTCACCTTCAACCTGGATGATATTTTCAGGAATCCAGACGGTTTCAGCAATCTGAGGCGTAATGCCTGCCTTTTCAAAAGCATCCTGAACAGTTGCAAAATCGCCGGGCCCGGTAGTAACCTCAACAGAGCCTTCATCAGGCTTGTCCTGAATGTCTTCGGCACCGGCATCCATGGCCACTTCCATGATGCTATCTTCGTCGACGGCTTCCCGATCAAACAGAAACTGACCTTTATGGTGGAACATCCATGATACGCAACCGGATTCCCCCATATGGCCACCACCTTTATTAAAGGCGGAGCGTACATCGGATACGGTTCGATTGCGGTTATCAGTCATACAATCAACGAGAATGGCTACGCCGGCCTGTCCATAACCCTCATATCGAATCTCATCAATATGAACTGCATCATCACCACCGGCACCTCGGGAAATGGCACGATCAATGTTGTCTTTGGGCATGTTGACATTTTTGGCGGCGGTAATGGCTGATCTCAGTCGCGGGTTGGCATCCGGGTCATCACCACCGGCACGGGCAGCGACCGTTATTTCACGGATGTAACGGGTGAATATTTTGCCACGTTTAGCATCAACGGCTGCCTTTTTGTGCTTGATACTGGACCATTTATTATGACCTGACATGTCTAATCATCTCCAACCATCGCTGCTGTCGATGGAGCGTGAATCTTACCATGCTGCTAATAAAAAAGGCAGGGTTAACCCTGCCTTCTTAAATCGGTTGATTCGTGTTGATCAGTCAATATGCTCGTTGATAAACTCGATCAGTTTACTTTTGTTGGCTGCACCAACTTTGGTCCCCTGTACATTGCCGTCATTAAACAGCATCAGGGTAGGGATACCACGAACGCCATAGCGGCCCGGCGTGTTCGGGTTATCATCAATATTAATTTTTGCGATGGTTATTTTGCCCTGCATCTCTTCAGCAATCTCATCCAGAATGGGCGCGATTTGCTTGCAGGGGCCACACCAGGGGGCCCAGAAATCGACAATAACAGCATTGGATGCTTTCAGCACATCGGCTTCAAAACTGTCGTCGCTAACATGAATGATCTTTTCAGATGACATTGTATTCCTCTTGAGTGTTTATAGGATTGACCGCTACGTTAATCGGGGGCGAGATGAGCGTCAACCATAATGGTTCTGCTTTAGAGATAATCATACAACAGCAAATAGATACGGCGGGCGGATGGATTCCATTCAACAGCTTTATGCAGGCTGCTCTATATGAGCCCGGCCTTGGATACTACGAATCATCACATGTGTTCGGTGAAGCGGGTGATTTCGTGACCGGTGCGGATATGGGTCCATGGCTGGCGCTGGGATTTGCCGATCTTATCGAGTGGGGATGGCATGAACTGGGGTCCCCGTCTGAGTGGACGCTGGTTGAGCAGGGCGGTGGTACAGGGAAGCTCCTCTCTGCCGTTCTGCACGCCCTTCAGGAGAGGGGGCTTACGCCTGCACGCAATGTGGCCATTGATACAAGTTCGGATATGCGGAACCGCCAGCAAGCGCTTTATACGGATCAGAATCTTGATGTTGAATCCTTTGCCACTATCGATGATGCAGGAGAGATTGAAAACTGTCTTATGTTCTGTAACGAGCTGCCTGATGCCTTTCCTCTGCGCTGTTTCAGATGGAAAAATGGTGCAGCTTACGAGCGTGGTGTAGCTCACAGCAGTGGGCGCTTCCATTGGCAGGATGCAGCGATGAAAATGGAGCTGCCGCTGGAAATTGACAGGGAAATAACTGCTGCCTGGCCGGATGGCTATCTGAGCGAGTGGAACCCTGATCTGCAGGGGTGGCAGGAGAAACTGTCAAAGATGATTCAACGCGGATTCCTTTTCTGCGTTGATTATGGTTACTCGCAGCAGGAGTACTACAGATCTGAGCGCATCGGGGGTACACTGCTGGGCCACAGGGGGCATCAGGTGATCGAGGATGTTCTGCAGCAGCCCGGAAGCTGTGATATCACGGCCCATATTGATTTTACCTCCCTGCGCAGAATCGGGGATGGAAATGATATGTCCGCCTGCTGTTTCATGAGCCAGGGCGCGTGGCTTGCACAGAGTCCGTCGGTACAGAGGCAGATCGAGGCCCTGGCTGCCGAGGGCAGTGTTGAGAGTGTGCGGGAGCTGGCTCATGCCAAACGCATGTTGCTGCCGTTTGGTATGGGCGAAACATTCAAGCTGTTGATTCAGTCATGCCACCACAAACAGAGTGTGCCGGGTTACCTGAATCACTTTGACCGGATGCATGATTTGAGACGCTTGAGGGGAGTTGCTTGACATGAGCATGGATGCACCAACAATCAACGGCTATGCGTTGCTCAACTTGCAGTCTGGAGAGTTCAGGTGTTCAGGATTTCTGTCCCCATTGTGGTGCTGCCATGATTGGTGAAGGCAATGTTCCTCATCTTGGCAACTATCGCCTGGATTCAAAAATTGGTGAAGGTGGCATGGGCGTTGTCTATCAGGCAATGGATGAGAAGCTTAACCGTGAAGTGGCCATTAAAGTTCTGCACCCCCATCTGCTGCAGAATGAAAATCTGAAAGAACGTTTTCGCCGTGAGGCGAGGATGCATGCCAAGTTGATGCATCAAAATGTGGTGACGCTGCTATCTATCTATGAAGATGGTGAGCATATGGCACTTGTGATGGAGATGGTTCATGGCAAAAATCTTAAAGAGCATATCCAAAGCAACCCGAACCTGAACCTGATCGACCTGGTTAAGATTTCGGATTCAATTCTGGCGGGTCTTGAGGCTGCACACAATCTGGGCATGGTTCACCGCGATCTGAAACCCGCGAATGTGCTTATTTCCAATGGTGGTGCGATTAAGCTGATGGATTTCGGATTGGCAAAGCCTGAGCGTGGAGAGGATGATTTGACCCAGAGCGGTGCAACGGTTGGCTCGTTCCGCTATATGGCTCCCGAACAGATTCTGAACCAACCCGTGGATGCACGCACCGACCTGTACGCCTTCGGCATTCTGCTCTATCAGGTATGTACGGGGAAACTTCCATTTGATGCAACGGCCGGTGGCGGTGGAGAGTTTGAAATTATGGAAAAGCAGGTGCGTGAAGCTCCTGTTCCTCCTCATGAACTGGTGCCATCACTGCCTAAACCGCTCTCTGACCTGATTCTTCAACTGTTGGAAAAAAATGCTGCGGATCGGCCGGTTAACTGTGCTGCAGTTCGAAATACCCTGCTCGGCTTACTGCAACAGGATGCTCCGGAGCAGCGGCTTCGGCAGGCGGTGCGCATGCCGACCAGGCAAGCCAATGAGGATTCCAGCACCGAGATCGCCAAGGGCCTGTTAATGGCACTGTGGCAAAAGGTCTATGGAACCTTCCGGATTGCAACAGAATCCGTAAAGCCCGGCATTGCTATCGTAAAGAGACGGATCGAAAAGTCGGCGGCTTCATTGCCGGTAACCAGGCAGTGGCAGGCTCCGTTAACGTGGGGAACCATTACTCTTTTTGTCGTTCTTCTCGGGTGGATTCTGGTTAGCGTTATTGGTCTTGCGGAGCGTCCGGAAAAAAATGCTCTTCCTCAGGCTGAAAGCAGTGTAAAGGTGGAAGCAGAAAAGAGCACGGTTGTTGAAAAGGCGCCGGAGAATGAACCTGTAGCGGCCGAAAAACCCGAGGCTGTGGCCTCCGCAGTTGCGAAGCCGGAGGCTGAAACAGCAGTTGAAAAACCGAAGCCTGTGGTTAAGCCAACGCCAAAACCGGAATCAAAACCAAAACTAAAACCGAAATCTGTTCGTCAAACTGATAATTCAGTCACTTATTCCGTATCCTATAAAGTGAGGCGAAGTGATAACAGTGATGTCACCCCGGAAACGAATGAGTTCCGTGGTGGCAGCAGGGTCTGGTTTACGTCGCTGAAGGATTACAAATGGAAGGATAAGTATCGCTCCTATAAAAAGGGTCAAACAAGGCTCTTCCTGGACAAGTCGGTAAAGCTTTCAAAGATTGTTTTGCAGAAGGCCAGTGTTGGCAGGCTGGATTTCAAGGGTGGTGAGGTAAGCCTTGCTGTTCAGGACAGTAAAGGCCACTGGACTGAATTGTTTGAGCGAAAGGATGATGACGTCGATATCAGTGTAACTCTGAGTAAGCCTTCGGCTGCCTTGAACGATGTCAAAGGCGTTCGCCTCCGTTTTAAAACACCTGAACCGATCACCATTGGTCCTATTGATCTTATTCGTTGAATGCTGATTTACCGTTAACAGGAAAAGCAGAAGCTCTTCTGCCCGGAGGGGAAGCGCTGGTTCGATCTGCCGGCACTGTTTTTCTTGTTGGTAATTGCCTGCCTGGTGATGAGATCTCTTTTTCCCCTGTTCAGAAACGTCGTGGCACTTCACGTGGCCGGTTAATTAAAATTATTAAAAGTTCCCGCGATCGCGTGGAGACACCTTGCCCGGTCGCCGAAGCTTGTGGTGGTTGTGCAATGCAGGCTCTAAAACCGGCTCTGCATGCCGGGATTAAATCTGCATGGGTTCTGGATGCATTTCGAAAAAGCCGAATTGAACAAACTGTCTGGATTCCAGCCGTTGAAGCCGGTTTGTACGGGCGGCGCAGGTTAAGGTGGTATGTTGGAGAAGAGGGAAATGCTGTTTTTCTCGGCTTCCTGGGTAAAAACAGTCATACGGTCGTTCGTCATCATTTATGCATGACTGCAACCCCGGAGCTCAACATGCTTCGTGTGATACTGGAGGAGTCAGCGGCAGAGGTTTGTCTGCGTGCATGCAAATCAGTACAGGCCCTGCAGGTTCACGACGGCATACATGTTATTCTGGAGAGCGCTGCATATCCTGAAAAATTCGTTGCCCCGTGCCATGAATCTGGAAATATTCCCCTGCAGTGGTGGCATCGTGATGAAAAGAAAACAACGCCTCTAACCAGACCGGCCAGATGTTTCCATGACCTTCTGCCCGCAGCTGGCGAAGACAATCTCTCTGTTCAGATCGGGCCGGATGACTTTGTTCAAGGGCAGGCAGAAGGAAACCGGCAGATGATTGGGCAGGTGATTGAGTGGAGCAGGGGAGCACGGTTTGTTGTCGACCTGTTTTCCGGTGTGGGGAACCTCTCTCTGCCTGTTACCGGAGCCCTGAAGGCCAGGGTTCTGGGTGCAGAGCTCAATGTGGCGAGTGTCCGCGCAGCCAATGCCAATGCGAAGCGCCTTGGTCTGGATGCCCGCTATGTTCAGGCCAATCTGTTTGAGAAGTTTGATGTTGAGCCGTTTGCAGGTGCAGATGTGCTGATTCTTGATCCGCCAAGGCGTGGTGCAAAAATGGTGTGCGGCATGATGGGGCGCCTGTTACCTGCAAAAATTATCATGGTGAATTGTGATGTAGCATCCGGTGGCAGAGACGGCGAACTGCTGCAATCGCTTGGTTACAGGCTGCACACTTTGAGGGCGCTGGATATATTCCCCTATACCGGACATATTGAGGCGATGAGCCTCTGGACACGATGAGATATTTTACAGTTATACTGCTCTGCACACTGCTTCTTTCCGGGTGCAGCGAACCCTTACAGGAGAACGGCGCGGTCAGGGTAGGGATCTCTCAGTTGCCGATGAGCCTGGATTCCCGTTATGCTACTGATGCGGCATCGCATCGTGTGCAGGAGTTTCTGCATCGGGGACTGACACGCCTGGATGAGAAGTTCCTGCCGCAACCCGACCTGGCCGAGTCATGGCGGCATCCCGACCCGTTAACGTGGGAGTTCAAGCTCAAGCCCGGCATTCGCTTTCATGACGGTTCACCGGTTACGGCTGTCGACATTGCCGCAACACTGAATGCGGTGCTGGACCCATCAAAAGCAAGCCCGCTACGTGCAGGGCTGGCTGCCATCAAGAGGATTGAAACGCTTGCCGATGACAAGCTGCGTATTGAGTTAAACAGGCCGGACGCTTCGCTCCTGACCCGTCTTGAGATAGGTGTCCTGCCTGAGGGCCTCGCCGAAAAAGGGCACTCGCCCCAGTCGGTTATCGGTTGCGGCCCGTATCGCCTGCTCGCATGGCAGGGGAACCGTCTGGAGATTGAACCGGTGAACCCTTCCGGCAGCAGCCGGATTCAGTTTCTGGGTGTGAAAGACCCGGTGACCCGGTCACTTAAACTGGTGCGAGGTGAGCTTGATTTTACGCAGGGGGAGCTGCCTCCGCACCTGATTCCGTACCTGCAAAAACAGAATGGCATTGAGATTCAGTACCATCCATCCACCACCTTCTCCTATATTGGCCTGAACCTTCAGGATGAACATTTAAAAGATGTCAGAGTTCGTCAGGCGCTGGCGCTGGGCCTGGATCGAAAGCGCCTTAAGAAAGCCCTCTTTTCTGATCTGCCAGAGCTCGCAGAGACGGTTTTAACTTCATCGCACTGGGCGGTAGCCAGCCTTCGTGTCACTCCGTTTAATCCTGAGTCGGCCGAAAGACTGCTGGATGAGGCTGGCTTCCCAAGAGATAAGGATGGTGTTCGTTTTCACCTGACCTATCGTACCAGCACCAACCCAACCCGCCTGCGGCTGGTAACGGCGATTGCCGACAGTTGGCAGAAGCTGGGTGTAAATATCTCTATCGAATCGCTGGAGTGGGGCGGCTTCTATGCCCGGATCAAGCGTGGCGATTTTCAGCTCTTCTCTCTCGACTGGGTCGGCATTACCGATCCGGACATTTACCGCTGGATTCTGCACACCGAGATGTGGCCACCGGCAGGCTCCAACCGGGGCAGATACAGCAACAGTGAAGTGGACGGATGGCTTGATGCCGCTGCTGTCAGTGAAGATATGAATGAGCGAGCTGCTCTGTATGCCAAAGTACAGCAGCAGATGCAGGCTGACCAGGTCTATGTTCCGCTCTGGTACCAGCCCGTAATCGCCGTATCCGGTCCGCGCGTTCGCGGATTCAGGCCGTCACCGGATGGAAGCCTGCTCTCTCTTCGCGATGTAAGAACCGCCGACTAATCCCGGTTGATACATCGAACCTTCTGTTTCAACTCGTCTTAACCCGGCCCTTAAGGGGAAGGGGAATAAAATCAACTCCAATCCCGTTGATATTTTGTGGTTAAATCTGTGTTGTGCTACAGTAGCATAAGAGGCAGATAGCCAGAGTGTGTTCCAATAGTGGAGGTCAAAAATGAACATGATCAACAAATTAGTTTCGGCCGGCATTGTATTCACTTTTACGGCTGTTTTCCCGCCGTCCATCGTGCAATCGGAAGAGGCCCCTGTGCGTGGACCGGCTCCGTTTTCCGCTTATGATGAAGACGGCAGCGGCTCCATCAGTGAAGACGAATTCGACGCCTTGCACAAAAAGCGTGTGGCGGCGAGAGCTGCTGCAGGCGGGCACGTACACGGTGCTGCTAATCCACCCTCCTTTTCGGACTTTGATACCAATGATGA
>JAIPJD010000063.1 GCA_021734365.1 Mariprofundaceae bacterium
AACACCCTCCCGCCGGAGGAGGCAGGCCGCCTGATGCGTCTGGCTACCTATGCATCGGTATCGGTTGCCCTTTCTCTGATTTTTGCCAAGCTCATTGCCTGGTTCTGGACGGATTCGGTCAGTCTTCTGGCCACCCTGATCGACTCCACGCTTGATGCCGCTGCCGCTATCCTCAACATGGTTGCCGTGCGTCACGCGCTGGCTCCTGCGGACAAGAATCACCGCTTCGGGCACGGCAAGGCCGAAGCGCTGGCAGGCCTCGGACAGGCCATGTTTATTGCCGGCTCGGCCGGCTTTCTGATGCTTGAGGCGTTCGGCCGTTTCTTCCGTCCGCAACAGCCTCAGGCTATCGAGGTGGGTATTGGTGTTATGATCCTCTCCATTGTTGCCACGCTTGGCCTTCTGGCTGTGCAGAAGCATGTCATCAGCAAAACCAACTCCACTGCCATCAGGGCTGATTCGCTGCATTACAAGACCGACCTCTACGTCAATGCCAGTGTTATTCTGGCACTGGTTCTGGCGGCCTACGGCTGGGCCGGGTTTGATGCCCTCTTTGCCATCGGCATCGGCATCTACATTCTCTACAGCGCATGGGAGATTGTTCAGCATGCCACGAACGACCTGATGGATCGCGAGCTCTCCAGTGAAGAGCGCCAGCAGATTATCGATATTGTAGTAGCACACCCTGAGGCGCGCGGCATGCACGATCTGCGCACCCGTAAATCCGGTGTGACCTATTTCATTCAGCTGCATCTGGAACTGGATGCCAACCTGCTGCTGAAACAGGCGCACAAAATTGCCGATGAAGTAGAGGCTTCGCTGTTTGCGGCTTTCCCCAATTCTGAAATCATTATCCATGAAGACCCTGCGGGCCTGGTCGAAGATATCCCCGATTTTGCGGAAGTCCTTAATGCGGATGGTGAGGAGAAGAAGAGCGTTTGACCCGGTGGATGGTCAAAGCAGTTCTGCTGCTGTCGCTATTATTGCCGGGAATCGTAGCGGCTGAAACTGCCCTGTTGGAGGTCTCCTTCCTGCCTCTGCAAGAGGCCGAAGCCATTGTAAAAAGCCAGCTTTCACCATCAGGCACCATTGCCTCCCTTCCGTCGCGACGGATACTGCTGGTCAACGACGATGCCAGCCATGTCGACAGGGCCAGAGCACTTCTGAAAAGGCTCGATGCGCCCGCCCAACAGTATTCCGCCAATCTTGAGCTCGTCTCCCTAAGCGATGATCAGGCCCGTTCGATCAGAACCGATGCGCGTCTTCCCGGCGGCTGGATAAGGATCAGGCTTTCAGAGAGCGCGCAGTCGGCATCAAGTCGGAAGCAGTACAATCTACTCCTTACATCCAACCGGCAGGGCACGATTGAGAGCGGCATCATTCGCTCTTACCATCAACAGGTCAGGCAGTGGCTGGCTGGCTATAGTGTTATCACCGTGAATAGTACGGAACTGATCCCGATCACATCCGGCTTTTATGCCACGGTACGGCCGGCAGGAGATGGTATGGTCAATGTCCAGATTGTGCCCTGGATGCGCCAGCAGAAATCAGACAGGGGCAGACAGGGAAATGCCGAGGTGCTGGTTGACCCGGGTGCGCAGCAAACAGCCCCGGTACGCCTCAACAGAAACCCTGTCGCGCGGCAGAATCAGAGCATTGAGATGGCAGGTGCTGCCACAGAGGTGACCATTGCTGTCGGTGAAACCATCACCATCGCAGCCAATGATGAAGAGGCGGAACTTTTGGGCGATGCACTCCTCTCCAGCGGCTCATCCATCAGCAAAAAGAGTTTTGCTATCAGGTTGAGGATAGAGCAGCGCTGAAAGATCAAATCAGGCGACAGACCACCGGGTAAGCGATGCGCGGGCACTGCCTCCGCTGATATCCGGAATAATGCACAATTCCAGCGAGGTCACGCCATTGAGATCGACAATGTAATCTTCAAGCTCCCGGGTTGAATCCGGTGAACTGAAATTGTACTGCTGGCGAGCAATATCATGGTACGTGGCCCCTCCATCCGGGGACCAGCGCAACACAAATTCCTGCGTGCGCTGCTGGCTCTCTTCCTGAAACAGCAACCGAATCAGTGTGATCCTCTGCGGTTCATCAAACAGCAGCCGAAGTGTCTGCTCTCCGGCTATTGCGGCCCGCCAGCAGGAGCCGGAATCTGCATTCAGTGCCGATTCGATCGGGTGCGCCTCTTCCTCGGATGTAATCTCCACCTGTGCCATGCCTTCCAGATTCAACCAGTTATGTTCCGTCTCTGAGGCTGCCTGAATATCCTGCTCAATCACCCGTTTACGCATCTACTTCTCCCTGTTGTGCCTTCCATTCAAACCCTAACGCTTTAATCGGTAGTACTGCGCCTTTTGTGTCTTCCAGAACTCCCGATACTCCTCTTCGGTCACCTCATCATCACCATTGGCATCCATCGCTTCAAAACGATCCATCGCCCGCTGCATCACCATGGCGAAGTACTCTTCAAAATCGACCCCGATAGATGCTTCCGGATTGGTGTTGAGTGCCATGAACCGATCAACAATCCTGTCCGTCGCCGTTACAGGCCCATCTCTCTCGCTCCTGGCGAGACCCGCATTCAGCTCCGCAATACGCTCCTGAGCAGAGGGGGGCGTCACCTCTTCTGCCAGCGTCTCGCCGGCCCGGACTGCCTCTTCCTGAGCCACAGCCGGCAGGGCTGCCAGCGCAGCCAGAACAACCAAAATGAACTTGAAGATGTGCATGAAATCCTCCAATGGCTTTTAATCGCTTTCAACTGACGGCAGCATAACCGACCAACTTTATAGTGGCGAGGGGTGTTTCATGCGCGCTTATCTGGATCTGATGCAACATGTACTTGATAACGGCACCCAGAAGGGTGACCGAACAGGCACGGGTACGATATCCGTTTTCGGTTATCAGATGCGCTTTGACCTCTCAGAAGGTTTCCCGCTGGTGACCACAAAAAAAGTGCATCTGAAATCAATCATCCATGAGCTTCTCTGGTTCCTCAAAGGCGACACCAACACCGGTTACCTGACTGAAAACGGCGTCTCCATCTGGAACGGCTGGGCTCGTGAGGATGGAGACCTTGGTCCGGTCTATGGCTACCAGTGGCGCAATTGGCCGGCTGCGGATGGCAGGCATATCGATCAGATTTCCGAATTGATTGAGCAGATCAGATCCAAACCCGACTCCCGTCGCCTGATTGTGTCGGCATGGAACGTTTCCGACCTGCCGGATGAGTCGATCAGTCCACAGGCCAATGTAGCAAACGGCAAAATGGCACTGGCCCCATGCCATGCCTTTTTCCAGTTTTATGTGGCCGATGGCAGACTCTCCTGCCAGCTATACCAGCGAAGTGCGGACATCTTCCTCGGCGTGCCGTTTAATATCGCATCCTATGCCCTGCTTACCATGATGGTTGCACAGGTCTGTGGCCTGAAGCCGGGTGATTTTGTACACACCTTTGGCGACGCCCATCTCTACTCCAACCATATGGAACAGGTGGCTACGCAGCTGGCGCGCAAGCCTTTCGGGCTGCCGACCATGACCATCAATCCGGATGTGAAAAATATTTTTGACTTTAAATTTGAGGATTTTGAGCTGGCCAATTATGAGTGCCACCCCGGCATTCGCGCACCGATCGCAATTTGAATAAAAGGAGTATCTCCATGAAGAAAGTTATTGTTGCAGTGGTTGTTGCCGCATTTGCACTTCTTGCTGCTGGCTGCTCTCCCGAAGTGGGCAGCAAAGCGTGGTGCCAGCAGATGAAAGAGAAGCCAAAAGGCGACTGGACTGCCACGGAAGCCAAAGATTATACAAAGCACTGTCTCTTTTAACACACTGTGAGAAGGAGGAGTTAAGAAGATGGGCATAACCCAACCGGGTATTCTTCAGGATGTTCCTGCTCAGGCACGATACCTGAGCTTCTCCATTGATCCGAATGGTGATCTGCAGCAGGCGCTGACAAACCTGGCCGGCATTGCTGATGGCGAAACCATCGTGGTCGGTATCGGCAAACCGGTTGCTGATGCGCTCAACGCCTCCATTCCCGGCCTGTCAGAGTTTCCCCTGCTCAAAGACGCCCCGGTTGAAGTGCCTGCAACAAACGCTGCCCTCTGGTGCTGGCTTCGAGGTGATGATCGCGGTGTTTTGGTGCTCGCAAGCCGGCAGGTAATTGAGGCTGTTGAGGCCGGACTGATCTGTGACAGCATCATTGATGGCTTCCGCTACGATATCGGCCGCGACCTGACAGGCTATGAGGATGGTACAGAAAACCCGAAAGGTGCCGATGCCACAGACGCTGCCATTGCCTTTTCCGATGATAAAGCCATGAACGGCTCAAGCTTCGTTGCTGTACAGCTGTGGGTGCATGATCTGGATGATTTTCTTTCCCGGCCGCAACAGGAACAGGATGAAACCATCGGGCGCAGAAGGTCGGATAATGAAGAGCTTGAAGATGCCCCGGAAACAGCACATGTAAAGCGTACTGCACAGGAGGATTTCGATCCGGAGGCCTTTGTGCTTCGCCGCTCCATGCCATGGGCTGATGCCGGCTATGAAGGGCTGGTGTTTGTCGCCTTTGGTAAAAGCTTTGATGCCTACGAAGCGCTTCTAAGGCGCATGGCCGGTGTAGATGATGGTCAGGTCGATGCCCTCTTCTCTTTTACCACCCCCGTCACCGGAAGTTACTTCTGGTGTCCGCCAATAAAGAACGGGTCACTAAACCTGAAACAGCTGGGGTTGTAGCCCGCACAAAAAAAGAGGCCCCAAACCGGGGCCTCAATCCAATAACAGAAACAGCTTCTACTTTTTGCCATCTTTCGGACGATCTTTGTTGTAAGGACAATCCTCTTTCATTGGGCAATCTTTCGATTTAGGGCAGTCCCCTTTTAACGGGCACGCTTTGTTCTTCCAGCCTTTACGTTTCTCTTTCCAGCCCGCTTTCATCTCATCAGAAGTCAGCTTACCATCGCCATTCGCGTCCATCTTCGAAAAGTGCCGGGCCGCCATGGCCGCATGTTCATCGGCAGTGACCACGCCATCACCATTGGTGTCCATCTTCTGAAAGTGGCCTCCACGTTTGGCATCACCTTTACCGGGGCATGCCATCGCAGCTACCGGCATGGCCAGCGCTGCAATCAGTAGTGGCAGTATCAGTTTTTTTATCATCGGGAGCTCCTTGTGATTAGTGTATGAATCTCTCTTTTGTATCATTAGCCGGCAGAACAGGGCGTGCTACATTAACTTTGTATTCGTGCGGATCATGGAGCGAATCTCTTTTACGTAGGCCTCACCGCGTTTGGAGTATTGCGACAGGCCGCCAGCCAGAGCAATCGCATCCAGTGCTTCTCCATTTGCCCGCTGTCTGGCACGGATTTTTCGCAGCTCCGAATAGACCCGGCCCGTATTAATATTTTTCAGATAGGCCCGCACTGAATCCCGGGCTGACTTGAATACCGCCACCTCATGTCTGGAGCCGTTATCACGGCGGCCTGGCACGATTCCGCACCCCTTTGTGAAACACCACTGACCGAAAAAGTTGTGCCCCTGACGTGCAAAACGGGATGTCCCCCAGGAAGACTCATTGGCTGATTGGGCCAGCACCAGTGGAGAAGGAACCACATCCACCCGCCGCAGCAGAGGACCCCAGGCTTTCGCATCCACAAGTGGCAATTCTGTCCGATAGTTTTTTGCCATTCTCTTAAGCCACTTCGTATCTTTGCCGCTCAGACTTCCGGCAGGCGTGCTACGCAGAGCAAGCAGTCGCTCCCGATCTTTGAGAAGTGCTGCATTCTCCATAGCAACATAGGCGTGCATAAACTCAAAAAAAGCCTTTTTCTTCTCTTTAATATTTTTGAATGCGGTAAAGTCCGGCTTATCATCAGCGAATGCCGGCATGGCGAAGACTATAAAGCCCAGCATCAGCACCAATCTCAGAACGGATTTCATATCGTCTCCTCGCATTCAAAACAGATCGCAAACCTAATCTGATAATCAGGCTGTGCAAACAGCGCACGATTATTCTAGCATTCAATGCATGACCCGACACGCAACTCTCTCACTCATCTGGGCTATGGATGAAAATCGGCTGATTGGAACAGAGAACCGGCTTCCCTGGACACTGCCGGCCGATATGCAGTGGTTCCGCAAACAGACCATGGGAAAACCGGTACTGATGGGCCGGAAAACCTATGAGTCGATCGGTAAGCCACTCCCGGGAAGAGAGAATCTGATCATGACCCGTCAAGCTGACCTGACCATTGAGGGGTGCCGTGTCGTCCACTCGCTTGATGAGGCCAGGGCTGCTGTGCCTGATGCTGATGAGATCATGGTCATTGGCGGTTCGGATATCTACAGCCTGCTGCTTTCCGATGCGGAGAAGCTATACTGTACAGTGGTTCATGACCTGTTCGAGGGAGATGCATGGTTCCCCGAGTATGATCAGAAGCAGTGGCAGCAGACGCTCTGTGAATATCACGATGCCGATGAGCACAACAGGCATGCATACAGCTTTATGATTTATGAACGCGTCAGCAGCAGGTAACGTCCGGAACATCCACGTCTGGCTTCTCACCACGTTCATGGTGGTGCTCACCTGGTCTGCCATTGCACCCTTTGACTACTTTATCTGGCTGCTGGAGATATTTCCTGCCCTGATCGGAGTCGGCCTGCTCATCGCAACATTCCACCGCTTCCAGTTTACCACTTTCGCCTACACTGCCATTCTTCTGCACTGCATGGTGCTTGCGGTCGGTGCCCACTACACCTATGGCGATATGCCGCTGTTTGAGTGGATTCAGCAGCAGTTTGACCTCTCCCGCAACCACTATGATCGCTTTGCTCACATCGCCCAGGGATTCTTCCCGGCCATTATCGCACGGGAAATCCTTGTTCGTCTCTCCCCGCTTGAGCCCGGGAAATGGCTCTTTTTTATGGTTACCTCAATCTGTCTGGCCGTCAGCGCTCTCTATGAGATGGTTGAGTGGTGGGTCGCCATCACCACAGGAAGCGCGGCAGACCTTTTTCTGGCAACACAGGGCGATGTATGGGACACGCAGTGGGATATGTTTCTAGCCCTGCTGGGAGCTATGGCGGCGCAACTGGTCTTTGCCGGTTATCATGACCGGAAGATCGCTGCTCTTTAACTGCTGTCCCTGTAAAAACAAACGTTATCCCACGCAACGCAGCTTGCGGGTGTTATCCCCGGATCATATCCCTGTTATGCTTGGCGCATGCGAATTATCCGATCATGGAATGCACTGAAAGAGCATACTGAATTTCACGGTGGTGCCATCACCATGGGCAACTTTGATGGTGTGCATATGGGCCACCAGCAGGTGCTGGCGGAGCTGAAGGGGCACGCCCTGGCTGTGGATGGTCCATCAGTTGTTATTACCTTTGACCCTCATCCCCGGGCTATCCTTTTCCCGGATGAGGCGCCTCGCAGGCTCTGCCATCTGCATGAAAGGCTTGAACTGATCGGCAAGGCGGGCATCGATGCGGTGCTGCTGCTGCACTTCAATGAAGAGCTGGCCGGCTGGCCGGCTGAGAAATTTATGCAGACTCTGCACGATTGTGCCAGCCCCGGACATATCCATGTCGGTTATGATTTTGCCTTTGGCAAGGGCCGTTCGGGCAATCCCGATGCCATTCGAAGCATGGGTGACAAACTGAACTTTACGGTCAGCGAAGCCTCTGCATTTGAGATGCTCGGTGCCGTGGTCTCTTCGAGCCGGATCCGTTCGGCTATCGAGGCGGCTGATTTCGCCCTGGCTGAACGGCTATTGGGGCGCCCCTATTCCATCTCCGGGCACGTGATGCATGGTGACAAACGCGGGCGCGAGATCGGCTTTCCCACAGCCAATCTTGATGTTGCCGATCTCTCCCATCCTCCCGCCGGCATTTATGCTGTGCGTGCCCGGTGTGAAATCGGTGGCGGTGAAGCGCAGTGGAATGGCGCTGCCTATCTCGGATTTCGCCCTACATTCCAGGGGCGCACGATGGTGCTGGAGACCCATATGCTTGATGTGGAACCGGATATCTACAACGAACGGCTGGAGATTCAATTTGTGGAGCGGGTACGTGAAGACAGGGCATACAGATCGGTAGAGGAGCTGGCTGAGCAGATCGCCAAAGACTGTGCACAGGCAAGAAAAATTTTAGACGCGGATTAACACGGATGAACACAAACAGCTTAAAGCATGGGCAAGTCACTGAACAGGTTATTGAGACTGCTTACGAAGTGCATCATGCACTGGGCCACGGATTTCTGGAAAAGGTCTATGAAAATGCATTAGCCTTGCACCTTCGGCATAAAGGCCTGGATGTAGAACAACAGGCACCGATTGCCGTTCATTACATGGAACAACCGGTTGGTGCATATTTCGCAGACCTGCTGGTTGATGGAAAGACCTGCTGATTGATGGAAAGGTTATTGTCGAACTGAAAGCTGTAGATCGTATTCAGCCTGTCCATGAAGTGCAGTTAGTGAACTATTTGAAGGCCACCGGAATTGAGGTTGGCCTGTTACTGAATTTTGGACAGAAGGTAGAGATTCGACGCAAAATATTTACACCTCGAATATCCGTGTAAATCTGTGTTCATCCGTGTCTAACTGAAATGGAGTTTTAAATTGTCTGATCAGGAAAAGTTTGATTATCGTCCTACCGTCTTTCTTCCGAAGACCGATTTCCCCATGCGCGGCAGCCTGCCGCAGAGTGAGCCGAAACGGTTAGAACAGTGGGAAGAGCAGGACCTTCACGGCCAGCTTCGCAAGGCGCGCAAGGATGCGCCGAAGTTTGTGCTGCATGATGGCCCGCCTTACGCCAATGGATCAATCCATATCGGCCATGCCGTCAACAAGGTGCTGAAGGATATTGTGATCCGCTCAAAGAGCATGCTCGGATTCGATGCACCATACGTTCCGGGTTGGGACTGCCACGGCCTTCCGATCGAACTGAAGGTTGAAGAGAAGTTCAAAAAGAAGAAGCGTAAAAAAGAGGATATTTCCGATTCCGAGTTCCGGGCCGAGTGCCGTGAATATGCGGCCGGACAAATCGATGTGCAGCGCGAAGAGTTCAAACGCCTCGGCATCACCGGTGACTGGGAAAACCCCTACATCACCATGGACTACGCCTTTGAAGCCAATACCGTGCGTGAAATCGGCCGCTTCCTTGAAAATGGCGGCCTCTACAAAGGCGCCAAACCTGTTCACTGGTGTGTTTCGTGCGCGACAGCACTGGCAGAGGCTGAGGTGGAGTATGACGATCACACCTCCCACTCCATCTATGTGAAGTTTGCCGCCGGTGAAGCGCTGACGGATATTGCACCTGAACTGACCGGTGACTCTTTTGAACAGATCTCCATCGTCATCTGGACAACCACGCCCTGGACCATTCCGGCGAACCTGGCTGTCTCTGTCGGCCCGGGCATCGAATACTCAGCCGTGAAAATCAGTGCGGCAGGCAAAAATGCCAACCTGCAGACAGGTGAAATTCTTATTCTGGCAGAGGAGCTGCGCAGCGATGTCATGTGTGCCATTGGCGCTGAGGGTGAGGTCGTTGCCCGCTTTGACGGCAAAAAACTCGATAATCGTAAATTCCGCCACCCCTATCTGGATCAGGATGCCCCGATCCTTGTTGGTGATCATGTCACCCTGGAAGCGGGTACCGGTTCAGTTCACACCGCTCCCGGCCATGGCCAGGAAGATTATGAAATCGGCATAAAATATGGCCTGAAGGCCTTCAACCCGGTCGGTGATACCGGCGTGTTTGAAGAGGCAACACCTGTCGTCGCCGGCCGTCACGTCTATCAGGCCAATGCCATTGTCATCGAGCATCTTCTGAACTGCGGTGCGCTGCTGGAGACCAGTGAAGTCAGGCACTCCTACCCGCACTGCTGGCGTTGCCACAAGCCGTTGATATTCCGTGCCACTCCGCAGTGGTTTATCTCCATGGATAAAAATGAACTGCGCGAGAAGGCGCTGGAAGCGATCAAAAAGACTGTCTGGACACCAGCATGGGGTGAAAACCGTATCCGTGCCATGGTGGAGGCGCGCCCGGACTGGTGTGTTTCCCGCCAGCGCAACTGGGGCGTTCCGATCACGGCGATCAGATGCTCTGCATGTGAGTCGCATGCCGTCACCACCCCGGAAGTGCTTGAAGGCATTGCCACCCAGGTGGAAGAGGGCGGCGCAGATGTCTGGTTTGCCAGGGATGTTGCCCAATTTCTGCCTGCCGGTGCACGTTGCCCGGATTGTGGCGGCAGTGAATTCGAGAAAGAGACCGATATTCTGGATGTATGGTTTGATTCCGGCAGCACGCATGCCTGTGTGCTGGAAAAGCGTGGCGATCTGGGTAGCCCGGCTGATCTCTATCTGGAGGGAAGCGACCAGCACCGTGGCTGGTTTCAGTCTTCACTGCTTGAGAGTGTCGGAACCCGTGGAGTGGCGCCCTTCAAGGGTGTGCTGACCCACGGCTTCGTGGTGGATAAAAACGGCAACAAAATGTCCAAATCCAGGGGCAATGTCATCGCACCGCAGAAGATTATCCAGCAGATGGGTGCGGATATCCTGCGCCTCTGGGTGGCATCTTCCGACTACTCGGCCGATATCCGTATCTCCGATGAGATTCTGAAGCAGCTGGCCGAATCCTACCGCCGCATCCGCAACACCATCCGCTTCCTGCTCGGTAATCTGGATGGTTTTGAGCCCGGGCGCGACGGGGTTGCAGTCGCCGAACGACAGCCGCTGGACCAGTGGGCTTCGCACCGACTCTCTGAGCTTGAACAGAGTGTGCATGATGCCTTTGAGACCTATCAGTTCCACCGTATTCATCAGGAGATTCACAACTTCTGCTCGGTTGAGCTGGGCGGCTTCTATCTGGATGTAATCAAGGATCGTCTCTACTGCGATGGCGCTGACTCCGCCCGCCGTGCATCCGCCCGGGCAACGCTCTATGATCTGTCTGACACTCTGATCCGCCTGATCGCACCGATCCTTCCATTTACGGCTGAAGAGGCGTGGGAGTTCCTGCCCGGTTCAGATAATCAGAGCATTCACCTGCAACCCTTCCGTCCGGTTGCTGATGTTGCCGTGGATGCGCGTGGCTGGGATCAGTTCTTCTCTCTCAGAGAGCAGGTAAACACCGCACTTGATCAGGCCAAGAAGGATAAAGTGGTCGGCTCATCCATTGCTGCGACAGTCACCGTGCCCGGTCTGGACGCTGCATTTGCCGAGAGGCTGAATGAGAGCTACGAACAGCTCTTTATTGTCGCCAGAGTTGAAGATGGTGCGAATGTAACCGTCCGCGCTGCCGAAGGTGTTAAATGTCCGCGCTGCTGGAATGTCGCCGAACCGGCTGATCCGGCCCATGCAATACACAACGAGCTCTGCCCGCGCTGCCTTGAGGTTGTGACCGCTTCGTGAACAGGCGTGTACAGCTG
>JAIPJD010000064.1 GCA_021734365.1 Mariprofundaceae bacterium
TATGGCCCAGACCTCGCCTGCCAAAGCTATCGTGGAGAGGAGCACCGGCCCGCTGGATATCAAGCCTGAGGAGCAGAGTGAGCTACGCGAGATGCTCAAGCCCGTGGCGGGCCCGAAATCACCCGATTTTGAACATGAGATATGGGTGAAGGATATTACGGGGCTGATCAGCAAGTGGGTTCCTGACCATGATGAGGCTGAAGCGATCGCCCGATGGGTTCACCTCTACAGTGTGCGTTTTGAGCTGTCACCGGAGCTTATCCTTGGCCTGATCTCAGTGGAATCAAACTTTGATCACTTTGCTGTTAGCAATGTAGGGGCCCGGGGTCTGATGCAGGTGATGCCATTCTGGAAAAAGGAGCTGGGATCACCGAGTGACAACCTGTTTGAGATTGAAACCAATATCAGATACGGCTGTGCCATTGTCCGCCATTACATCAACCGCTACAAACGGACTGACCGGGCACTTGCTGCCTACAACGGTTCGCTCGGCCAAAGCAAGTATCCCAACAAAGTCTTTACGCAGATGCGCCGATTCAAGGCCACCAGAGAAGATAGCCAGATGAAGAAGGGTTAATTGGTACATCCGCAAAAGGCGTGATCCGGGGCTCCCCCGTCGGGGATTTAATTCGGGCCATCCTTGGCTCTCACCTTACAGGCGCGCATTGCACGTTCAAACGGCTCATGCCTTATTGTCCAGGGGTCATCCTGCCCCTCACATGCCGGGTGCAACTTGAAGCGGGAGAGTGTCCCGATCAAGCAACCAGGGCGACTATTCGGCCCGGCCCGCCGCAGCGGAAAAAACATCCATGAACATCTCAGTGGTTAGCCGTTTTGTCTGCGTGTTGTAACGCGAACAGTGGTAAGAGTCATAAAGCATCCGCCCATCCGGAAGCAGATGTGACGCACCGTGCCCGAACTTCAGCGAACCGAGTTTCAAATCATAGGCACACAACACTGCCTGGTGCGCAATCAGACCCAGTGCAAAAAGATTGCAGCCGGCAGGCAACTGTTTTATCTCATGTTTCAGGAATGAATTACAGTTACGGATTTCCGAGGTTTCCGGTTTATTCCCGGGTGGCAGGCACTTCACGGCATTGGTGATACGCACACCCTTCAACTCAAGACCATCGTCAACGCTTTTGGATGCCGGATTGCTGGACAGCCCCAGGTCATAGAGCGTCTGGTAGAGAAGGATCCCTGCGTAGTCACCGGTGAACGGACGCCCCGTCCGGTTGGCTCCATGCATACCGGGAGCAAGACCTACAACCAGAAGCCGGGGCAGTTCATCACCAAAGGCCGGTACAGGTGCAGCAAAATAGGATGGATGCTTTTCGCGCACCTCGTCCAGAAAACCTGAGAGCCTGGGGCAGGCCCTGCAAGCCGGATCAAACGACCCTGAATCAGACAATGGATTTCAGCTGTTCGGCTAAATTGCGCAAGGCCCGGCCCCGGTGAGATACCGATGCTTTCTCCTCAGCAGTAGCGAAGGCAAAGCTCTTTTTAAGTTCTGTTGAATAGAATAGTGGATCATACCCAAAACCGTGTTCACCGTCCGGGGTATTGAGAATCACACCATCAACCCGGCCTTCGGCGACGATTGGTTGTTGCTCATCCGGAAAGGCGAGATGAAGAGCACAGACAAAATGTGCATCACGCTCCTCAACAGTGGCCATCTCCTGCAACAATTTTCTGTTGTTTCCGGTATCATCGGCATGCTCACCGGCAAAACGGCTGGAATAGACGCCGGGTTCTCCGGCAAGGGCATCAACACAGAGTCCGGAATCATCTGCCAGGGCCGGGAGATGGTTGGCGTGAGCAAAAGCCTCTGCCTTCTTTCCGGCATTCTCTGCGAAGGTTTCACCATTTTCATCCACATAGACAAATGCCGTGGCCTCAGCGGGCATTACTGCGACACCCAGCCCTGCAAGAATGGCAATCATCTCTTTGCGCTTTTTTGCGTTATTACTGGCAATTACAATTCTCATTAAGAGGGTTTCCTGATGATCTTATTACTCACCAACAGCCTGCAACTGAATGTTAGACAGGTCGGTAATTCCCTTATCCGCCAGCAGCTTCAGTTCCATGAACTGATCCCATGCCAACGGCTTATCCTCAGCAGTTGCCTGCACTTCGATCACACCACCATCCGGTGTCATCACAAAGTTGGCATCCATCTGGGCCTGTGAATCCTCAGAGTACTGCAGATCAAGTAGCCCCCGGCCAGCAACAAATCCGCAACTTACCGCTGCGACCTGCCCCATCACCGGATCATGCTCAATCACACCTTTTTCAAGCAGCGTGTTTACGGCCCGGCGCAGTGCAACCCAGGCTCCGGTAATGGCTGCTGTACGTGTCCCGCCATCGGCCTGCAACACATCACAATCAAGGCTGATGGAGCGGGGCCCCAGCTTATTCAGGTCAACCACGGCCCTTAGTGAACGGCCGATCAGGCGCTGAATTTCGACCGTCCGACCTGTCTGTTTCCCTCTGGCTGCTTCGCGGCCACCCCGCGTATGGGTTGCTCTGGGCAACATACCGTATTCGGCTGTCACCCAGCCCCGCTCCGTGCCTCGCAGAAAAGGTGGTTGCTGCTGCTCAACACTGGCGGTGCACAACACACGGGTGTTGCCGAAACTGATCAGTGCTGAACCCTCGGCATAATGGTTAAATGTTGTATCAATTAAGACAGGACGGAGTTCGTCCGGCTTGCGGTCTTCACGCATAGGTTCCTCTTTCTCTCTCTATTTCCGGGTCAACCAGGCTTTCAGCTGTTCGGCGGGCATGCTGCCGCTGCGTGTGCGGCCATCATGGGCAATAATTGTCGGTGTACCATGAATATTCAGGCTGGCAGCAAGCCTTGCAATATCATCCAGAGGCGTTTCACAACCACCGCCGCTGATTGCCTTATCCTCCAGCATAACCTGAGTCAGGGCCGCATGCTGATCTTTGGAGCACCAGATCGCTTCAGCTTTTCGTGTTGCATCCGGGTGCAACCGTTTCAGAGGCATCAGGAATGTATAGACTTTAACACCCTTAAGATCCTTCAGGCTCTTTTCCAGTGTGCGGCAATAAGGGCAATCCGGATCGGTAAACACAGCCATCTCAACACCATTCGGATCCCCTGAAACAACCGCCTTATCCAAAGGCAACACGCCCCAGTCAATACGGCTGACCTGTTCGATACGGGCGGCGGTCAGATCCTGCCTGGTTGTTGTATCAAAGATATGTCCATTGGCTATCAGATGCTTTCCGGTGCGATCAACATAAAAAATATTGTTGTCGGACTGTACTTCATAAAGTCCACGTATCGGTGAATAGCGCACACCACTGATGTTCATTTCCGGTATCTGTTTGCGTATCTGAAGCTCAATATCAGGTGTGACCACCTCTCCTGCTTTGCCTGCATCCTGAGCCTGACCGGTAACCGCAGGGGAATTCTCTTTGTTGCTGTCACTGGCACTGCTGCATGAAGGTAACAGTAACATCACCATAATAAGGATTAATCGCATAATAACTCCCGAATCTTTTTGGTGACCGACATGGTGTAGAAACGCCCCTTAAGCTGCAAGCGCAGCCTCCCTGCCCCCGAAACCGTAAAAGGCCCGAAGTCGTAAAAGCGTATCAACTACCTGATTTGAGTGCCTGCAGAATACTTTCGCTGTCTGATTTCTTTTCCCAATGCACGGCGCCAATAAAGGTTTTAAGAACAGTGCTATCAGAACCGATCACCAGCGTGGTCGGCAATCCCCGCACACCCAGGCGCTGGGCCTGAACCATGTCACCCTTTAGCGCGGGAAAACCAAGCCCTTCCGACTGCAGAAATTCATCCGCATCGGCAATATCTCTATCCAGAGAAATAACGACCATCTTTACATCACTGTTTGCTCTGCTCCAGGCGTCCATCGCCGGCAGCTCCCTCCGGCATGGTGGGCACCAGGTCGCCCAGAAGTGAAGCACAAGCGGTTTTCCCTTGTAGTCCGCAAGTGACTTCACAGCACCTGACACATCCTTCCACTCATACTCCACAGCAAACAGTGGAGATGCTGAAATGATTAACCCTGCAATAAGAATTCCCAGTCTGGATTTCCAGTAAGCCATAATCTGTATTCCCTCATTCATTCTAATTAGATGCCCTGAACAACCGTCCCCGGCCATCTTTCAGGAGGTGATCATAAAAACAGAGCGTTATGACCGTCACCGTTTCAATCGCCCGCGCTATTAAAATGGTAACAGATCCCTGCGTCACAGCCAGCCCGAAAAATTTTCGAGACACACTATGGTGGCCGTAACTCAGTGTGGCTTCTTGATGTTCATCATTGCAACAATTGGTTTCAATCGTAGATTCACACCTATGCGCCGCATCACATCCCTGCTCATGATCGCTGCACTGCTCTCAGTCAGCAGCCTTCCTATGTTGCCACAGACACCTGTCTGTCACGCGGCAGAGAGTAATGCGGAAAATGACACCTGTCACGCTGATGAGACTATTGAACTTTGCAGCAAACATGAAGAGCTCGCCCATTTAACACATGGAAAATCCGACATGGAGATGCATCACAACAGTGATGGGCATCAAGCCATAGAACACGACAAAAACAGTCATGATCATGGCAATATGAACCAGCAAAAAGAGCCGGATGATCATCAGATACATCAGCAACCTGACTCCCTGCACAAACATGAAGCAACACTCTCAGTTGCAGAGCAGTCATGTCGTATTGAGTGTGGTTGCGGCTGCAATCAAGGTGTGGATGGATTCCCTCAGGCCTTGTCACCACACCTGACATCAGCAATCAATTTTAAAACAGACGAACAGGTCGTCCGTATTGAGCCGGAAATTGTTCCGGCTCTCCGATCGATAGAAAAGGCCATTCCTCCCCGGCCTCCTAAACACGCCTGATACATCCCAGCAATTGATTCCGGCAACTGCCAGGAGAGCAGATGCATGCAATTTCGAACCTCACAAACCCGGTTCAAAGCGGGCAACTGCAGTGGATCTGTTTTCAGGTGATAAGGAGGAAAAATGAAACGATTAATTAATTTCGCACTACTGATGGGAATACTCATGGTGTTCCTGCCCGGAAATGCACAGGCTTTTATGGGTATCTGCTGCGGCAAGTGCGGTGGAAATATGCCGATGAATATCCCCGGTGGCGGTATTCCTGAAACCAAAGAGTTCCGCTTCAAGGTTACCCCGACATTCATGCGTATGGATGGGCTGCGTAACAGAACATCTTCTGTTGATCCCGGCAGCCTGCTGGGTATGCCGGCTGCGGGTAAGTTTATGGCCGTGCCGACAAGCATGGATATGTCCATGCTCAATATTGCCGCAGGCTACAGCTTCACCGATGACTTTTTCGCCGGGGTCATGGGTATGTATCAGATCAACAGCATGGAGATGAAATTTAATGCTCCGATGACAACCATGACGGGGGCACCGGGATATCAAATGGAATCGAGTGGTTTTGCCGATACCATGCTGATGGCCAAATATCGCCTGTTTGCCGATGACCCGCTGATTCCAACCAGTCAGGCATCCCTGTTTATGGGGGTAAGTCTGCCAACCGGTTCGATCAGCGAGCGCAACACCACACATCCACTAACCATGCGGCAGACAGAACTTCTTCCCTATGGCATGCAGCTGGGCAGTGGCACGTTCGACCCGATGCTTGGCGTTACATACCAGGGATCGACATCACCATGGTGGTGGGGGCTTAATGGCATATTCACCGGCCGCTTTGATAACAACAACCAGGGCTACCGCAAGGGCAACAGGGTCAATGCCGATGCATATCTGATGTATCAAACGCGCTATGACACGGTGCTGGAATTGCAGCTCAATTATGAATGGGAGGGAAGCATCCATGGTGAGGCGAATGAGGCACTCAGTGGTGCTTCCGGTCATGCCATGAAAGGCAACCCCAACTCGCCTTATATGACCCCGTCGTGGAACCCGAACAACTATGGCGGGCAAAACCTGTTCACCACGCTTGGAGTTCAGTGGCAACCGGTACCAATGCACATTATTAATGCACAGGTCGGGCTGCCGCTGTACCGCAACATCAACGGGCCACAACTTGAGCGGGACTGGCGCATATCACTCACCTGGTATGTTGAATTCCCGACAAAAGGCAGTGTTCGCTATACCGGACAGACTTCAGATAAGCCCAGCTCACTTGGATTTTAGGGGAAAGCCATGAGAAAATTTTATCTTATGCTGACTATCTGCATGCTTGCTGCACCCGCACATGCAACAACTCCGATCCCTGATGCGGATTCACCACAGGCGAAGGTCTATGCTGAGAAGTGCAGTATCTGTCATGTGCTGCCACATCCGAAACGACTCTCTTTCAATGGCTGGAAACATATGCTGACGCTAATGGACCAACGCATACAGGAGCGGGGTCTGTCACCGCTTGAGCCGGAGGAGCGGAAAGCTATTGCAGCGTATCTGGAGCGTCATGCACGTTAGGGAAGAAGCAGAGGCAATGCATGGTGTGCGATTTTTTCGCATGTTGATAACGGTTGCCGGCATTGCCCTGGTCTGGGCCACGTCGGCACAGGCCAGCTCTGTTGATGAGGCTCTGGCCGCCTTTGGTGTCATTAAACCCAGAGTCAGTATGCCTGCACCGGACTTCTCATTAGCAGGGCTTGATGGGAAGCAGCGCTCATTGTCCACCCATCGGGGTAAAATCGTGCTGCTGCATTTCTGGGCCACATGGTGTACACCTTGCCGTAAAGAGATGCCTGTTCTGCATGCGCTGGAAAAGGAGTTTGCAGAGCAGGAGTTTGTACTGATGTGTGTGAATGTTGATCGAGGTGATAAAGCTGCTGTGGAGGAATTTGTACATAGCATCGGCCAGCACTTTCATACCCTGCTGGATCCGGACGGAAATGTACGCAACACCTATGAAGTTCGCGCCCTGCCTACAAGTTATATTATTGGACGTGATGGTAAGATCATTGGTAAAATTATCGGCGAACGGGACTGGGCGGGACAACAGGCCTCGAATCTGCTCGGAACGCTGCTTGGTGAAGTGGAAAAAGCTGCCGTACATTGATGAAAAGTAATCGTGATGTGTATTGTTAGAATTAGAAAGATTATTTAAAAAGGAGAAAAAAATGAAACGACTTCTTATATTATTCGGGATATTGACCATACTGCCAGCCTATGCAGCTGCAGAAATCATGGTTGAAGAGGCATGGGTACGCCTGCCGCCCCCTGTTGCTGAAACGGCTGCTGGTTACATGACCATCCGCAACCATGGTGACCAGGATATTGAAATCACCGGGGTCAAAGCCGGAGTGGCTGAGCAGTTGGAATTTCATGCGATGACAATGCACGATGGCATGATGCATATGCAGAAGATGGAGAAGGTAGTGATTCCGGCCCACGGCGGCATCAGTTTTGATCCGGGAGATAACCACTTGATGCTTATCGGATTACAGCGCACACTTGAGGCTGGTGAACATCTGATGATCACACTGGAAACATCTGACGGACAAGAAGTTATGGTTCATGCAGAAGTACGGGATATGCGAAACAAAAGTGAGGAGATGGATCACGGTGAGCATATGGACCACGGGTCGGGCGATAGTCATCACAACATGCACTAAACAAAGGAGAGGACATATGACTGAAGAAAACAACTTACTGAACGAAGAGGTTTCATCTGAACGGCGTAGTGTACTGATCGGGGCAGGCATGCTCGGAGCAGGAGCACTGGCATCGGCTGCAACGGTCAGCTCTGCCTTTGCCGGCGACCACAAGCATAGCCACAAAACCGGTGGTAAACATGCCAGGATGGTAGCGCTGCTGCACGAATGCATTCGTACCGGCGATGTCTGCATTCAACACTGCCTGATGGAGTTCAAGGCCGGTGATACCGCGATGGCTGACTGTGCCAAAATTGTGCTGGAGACCGGTGCCTTCTGTACCGCCCATGCCAGGATGGCCACTCTTGAGTCGACTCGCATGAAAGAGATGTGCGAGCTGAGCATCAAGATGTGCAGCGACTGCGAGAAAGAGTGCCGTAAACACGAGAAGAAACACGCGTCCTGCAAAGACTGTGCTGATGCATGTGCAGCCTGCATCAAAGAGTGCAAGGCATTCCTGAAAGCCTGAGGCTAAACTTCAAAATTTGACCTGCTGTAGCAGAGTCAACAGCATAACCGGCCGGTAGCGTAAGTTATCGGCCGTTTTTGTTTCAATCCCATATAAAGGGGCATCTTGAAAAACCGTCGAGAGCGGTAAAACCATAAGGCGCACAGCACGTAGCGCCCGAGGCATATCATTGAATATGTTGAGGTCGCGAGTACTGCGCAACGCCGCAGATTTGCTGCGCAGCAGGTTTTTCGAGACGCCTAAGGAGACCAACATTGGCATCATTCTTTTCACGATTGACCAGAGGCCTGAGCCGCAGCCGCGACAATCTCGCTCACACCCTGCCAGCCCACAGTGAAAAGCCGTTAACCGACAGCCAGTGGATGGATGTTGAGGATGGCCTGATTATGGCCGATTGTGGTGCTGTTCTATCTGTGAACCTTGTCGAGACCGCCAGAAAGGAACGTAAAGCCCCGCTTGCAGCGTTGAAACATGCCATGGTTTCAAAACTGGAAAATCCAAAACTGATTGAACATCCCGCTTCCGGCCCGTTCATACTACTGGTCGTCGGTGTCAACGGCACCGGAAAAACCACCACCATCGGCAAACTGGCGACCCTGTTTGCCAGTGAAGGTAAAAAAGTACTTGTGGGCGCTGCAGACACCTTCCGGGCTGCGGCAGTCGATCAGCTGGCGGTCTGGGTTGAGCGTGCCGGTGCCGACATGATCCGCCAGCATGACGGCGCAGACCCCGCCGCTGTAGCCTTTGATACCATTCAGAGCGGCATCGCCAGAAATTATGACGTGATCATTGTCGATACCGCCGGACGTGTGCAGACCGATAAAGGGCTGATGGATGAGCTGGCCAAGGTTCGCCGCGTGATTACCAAGGCCTGCCCGCAAGCACCACATGAAGTGTGGCAGGTGGTTGATGGCGGCACCGGCCAGAATGCTGTTGTGCAGGTGGAGAAGTTCCGCGAGGTCGCAGGCACCACCGGCCTGATCGTCACCAAACTCGATGGCTCGGCCAAAGGCGGCATCGTACTGCAACTGGCGGACAAGTTTCATCTGCCCATCCGCTATATCGGCGTTGGCGAAACGCTGGAAGACCTGATGCCGTTTGATGCCGAGGCCTTCGTATCCAGCCTGCTGCCGGAAGAAAAAGATTAACCACAGTCCCCCAGGGGAGCCTCTCTCGCTGCACGATTCACCTTCAGACACAAAGAGATGTGGTGCAGAAGCTTCTCGCTTTATCTGTTCTCTTTCTCCGCTTGGCAAGGGTGCCGAGACAATCGGCATGAAACGGATGAAGCGCAAAATTCGGAGCTCTATTTTGCGTCCGCTTCATGATGATTAACGAGGAAACACACTCTTGTCGCGGTGCCCTTTCTTTGGTTCGTTTCTTTGGGCACGCAAAGAAATGAACAGCCCTTTTAAGTTAGAACAGCCCCTCGGCAATCGAATCGGCAAAGGGAAGTCCCTTGTCGGTCAGGTGAAGAGAATCACCTTCCCAAACCAGTTTCTTTTGGGACAACCATGGTTCAAGCTCTTTCCCAAAGCGGGTTTGAATGTCCGTGCCGTGGCGTGCGGTGAACCACCGATTGCTGACGCCATCAGTACGACGCAGCCCCTGCCATAGTGCTTCGGCTTCAGCCGTCCCTTTCGGCAACTTCTCATCGCTGTTAACCGGCCTTCCCTCTTTTAGGGCGGAATCGCAGTATTTCTCAGGGTTTCGGATGTTTGTGTAGCGGGCAGCACCACCATCACCCCCGCTCTCCAAATCCCATTTCCCCGATGCACCGGCACCAATGCCGATATAATCCCGGTAGAGCCAGTAGCCGTCGTTATGGCGGCATTTGAACCCTTTACGGGCGAAGTTGGAGACCTCATAGGATCCATAGCCTACCCCGGCCAGCCGCTCCCGTGTTTCAAACAGGAACTCCAGCGCCAGATCATCATCGGGTAGTTGAGCCGCCACCTTCTCAAAGTTAGCGGCTAACTTTGTGTGTGGTTCGACGGTAAGCTGATAGCAGGAGAGATGTTCCGGCCCCAGGGTGATCACTTCATCGAGGGTCTTGAACCACTGCTCAAGTGTTTGATCGGGCAGGCCATACATCAGATCAAGATTGATGTTGGTAAACCCTGCTTCACGGGCCGCCTTAAAGGCTGCAACCGCCTGATCCCTGTTATGAATGCGTTCCAGCCATTTGAGCAGGGTATCATCCAGACTCTGTACACCGATGGAGAGGCGGTTAACTCCCGCCCCTCTGAACCCGGAAAAACGGGATTGATCCATCGTACCCGGATTGGCCTCCAGCGAGATTTCAATACCGTCACAGAACCGGAAAAGTCCGGAAGCTCTTACAACCACCGATTTAATCAGTGAAGCAGGTGCCAGCGATGGTGTGCCACCGCCAAAGAAGATCGATTGAAGTTCCCGGCCGGCAAACTGCGGCTGATTCGCCCAATGGTTTAGCTCAGACAGCAGTGCCTGCTCATACTGCTGCCAGTCAGGCTGACCGCGCACATGCGAATTGAAATCGCAGTAGTGGCACTTGTGGATGCAATACGGAATGTGAACATATAAAAGCAGAGGATTAATCAAGGCAATTCATTGTGATCTTCAATGTTGGAAGGCAAGGCGCGATGAGCGAAGTTTGCTATTTGCAAATGAGCGAAAAGCAACGATGCATGCCGATATTTGAGGGTCACAAGAGGGCGATTTCGTAGTGTTCGGGGGATAGATTTGCATCACTTTTGAAACTGATCTCTTTACCCAGAAATATTTCAAGCGCGGCAACATCCTCACTCTCTTCGCCCAGCATCAGATCAATCAGACTGGGATGTGCAATGACCATCAGTTTCTCACACGGATAGGCACGCGCCTCTGCCACAACCTCCCTGAAAAGCTGGTAACAGATGGTAGTCAGGCTCTTAATGTGCCCCGAACCATTGCAACGTTTACACTCTTTCTGAAGCACCCTGCCAAGCGAATTTCTGGTCCGTTTACGGGTCATCTCCACAAGCCCGAGTGAGGAGAGCGGCGCTACGTTGGTCTTTGACTTATCCCGTTTCAGCGCTTCATCAAGCACCTCCATCAGACGGGCCTTATTCTCCTTCTCCTGCATATCAATGAAATCGACCACAATGATGCCGCCGAGGTTCCTGAGTCTGAGCTGGTGAACAACCTCCTTTACGGCCTCCAGATTGGTTTTAAAACCTGTCTCCTCCAAGCTGCGGGAGCTGACAAATGACCCTGAATTCACATCAATGGCAACCATCGCTTCTGTCTGATCAAT
>JAIPJD010000065.1 GCA_021734365.1 Mariprofundaceae bacterium
TATTCTCGGTTCGATGGAGCGCTTTATCGGCATTCTGATTGAGCACCACGAAGGCAGGTTCCCGTTCTGGCTGGCACCGGTACAGGCCATGGTCTGCAATATCTCCGAAAGTCAGGCCGAATATGTTCAGAATGTGGCCGAAAAGATGGTTCATGCAGGCTTCAGAGTAGAATCGGACTTGCGAAACGAAAAGGTCGGCTATAAAGTGCGCGCCCACACACTGGCAAGGGTGCCTTTTATTCTGGTTGCAGGGGATCGCGAAAAGGATGAAGGAACGATCTCTGTACGTAGCAGAGAGGGCGAAAACCTCGGCACAATGCCTGTGGAAGATTGGCTTGAAGAGATGAAGGCCATGCAAATTGAATACCGATAGGGGGCTCACATAGCTAAGAAAGAGTTAGCCATCAATTATGATATTGAGGCGGCAGAGGTTCGTGTCATTGGTCATGATGGAGAGCAGATCGGTGTAGTAAAGCTGGCGCAGGCCATTGCGAAAGCTGAAGAGGCTGGACTTGACCTGGTACTTATGTCGCCAAATGCGAAGCCGCCAGTCTGCAAGATTATAGACTACGGCAAATATAAGTACGAACAGAGCAAGATGGCCAATGAAGCCAAAAAGAAGCAGCACGTCATCCAGATTAAAGAGGTGAAAGTGCGTGCAAGTACAGATCAGCATGATCTGGACGTGAAGCTCAAAATGGTGCGCAAGTTCCTTGAGCAGGGTAACAAAGTGAAGCTCAGTGTCCGCTTTCGTGGGCGCGAGATGGCTTATACAGAACGCGGTGCGGCTCAGTTGAAGCACGTAGCGGAACAGGTTGAAGATTTGGGTAAACCTGAGAAGAACCCGAATCTGGAAGGGCGACAGATGATTATGGTCATCGCGCCACTTAAGAAGTAAGTTGAAAGGTAGAGAATCATGCCAAAGATGAAGTCAAATAGCGGCGCTGCAAAGCGTTTTTCTAAAACCGGAAGCGGTAAGTGGAAACGCAATAATGCGTTTGGCAATCACATTCTGACCAAGAAGTCACCTAAGCGTAAGCGCAATATCCGTGGTACGGAAATTGTAGCTCCGGCTGATGTGAAGTCCCTGAACCGTCTGGTTCCGGGCCGCTGATTTCCGGTATCAGGTTTATAGGAGAACAAAATGCCTAGAGTAAAATCCGGCGTACAGGCGCATGCGCGTCATAAGAAAGTTATTAAGGCAGCCAAGGGCTACCGTGGTCGCCGTAAAAGCTGCTTCCGCGTAGCAACCCAGGCAGTCGATAAGGCGCGCCAGTACGCGTATCGTGACCGTAAAGTTAAAAAACGTGATTTCCGCAGCCTGTGGATTGTACGTATTAATGCTGCTGCACGTGAGCATGGCTTAAGCTATTCCCGTTTCATGAACGGTCTTACGCTGGCTGGTGTTGAGCTGGACCGTAAGGTTCTGGCAGATATCGCAGTGCGTGATGCAGATGGTTTTGCGAAGCTGGCAGAAACAGCTCGCGCACAGATTCAGTAAATAACACCTGTTCCGGTTTCGGCCGGCTGCAAGTGGTAATGAAATCGAAGGCAGGGCTGTTCGCAGCTCTGCCTTTTTGTTTGCTGTCTTTGCTTAAGGAATTTAGTTTCAGGTAGAGTTGAATGAAAAGAGGGAATTGATGAGTCAAATCGCCGTAATGGAACAGCAATTAGATGCTATTAAAGAAGAGGCCAAAAAGGCTTTTAAGAATGCATCTGATCTTTCACAGTTAGATCAGGAACGAGTTAAGTATCTTGGAAAAAAAGGTGCGTTGACAGAAGTTCTCAAAGGTGTTGGGAAGCTTTCGCCAGAAGATCGTCCTGCAATTGGTAAAATCGTCAATAAAGTAAAGGATGATCTAGATCGGACCTTTAAAATCAGTCAGGCAGTAATGAAAGATAAATTAGGGTTGTTGCGCATTGAGGCGGAGCGAGTCGATGTAACGATGCCGGGGCGCGTTACATCCCGGGGTTACAAGCATCCGGTACAGAATGGACTCGATGAGCTCACCGCCATCTTCACCCAGATGGGTTTTGACATCGCACAGGGCCCTGAGATTGAGGATGAGTTCCATAACTTCGATGCACTGAATATTCCTCCGGAGCATCCGGCGCGTGCCATGCATGACACCTTCTTCCTTAAGGAGTTTACGGACAGGCCGATGGTGCTGCGTACCCACACTTCGCCGGTACAGATTCGTGCCATGCAACGGTTTCTCAAAGAGGGTAACGAGCCGCCACTGGCTGTTGTAGCCCCCGGACGCGTCTACCGTTGCGACTACGACATGACCCACTCACCGATGTTTCATCAGGTGGAGGTGTTCAAGGTTGATCGCGATGTATCGCTGGCGAACCTGAAAGGGGTGCTTAAGCACTTCCTCTCCGCCTATTTCGGCAAAGAACTACCGATCCGCCTGCGCCCGAGCTACTTTCCATTCACCGAACCTTCCGCCGAGGTCGATATCGGTTGTGTGCTATGTGATGGTAAGGGATGCCGTGTCTGTAAACAGACTGGCTGGATCGAGGTTCTCGGCTCCGGAATGATCCATCCGAATGTACTGAAATCTGTCGGAATCGATTCCGATACTTATTCCGGATTTGCCTTCGGTCTTGGTGTCGAGCGTATGGTGATGCTCAAGCAGGGTATTCCCGACCTGAGGCTCTTCTTTGAAAACGATGTCCGGTTTCTGGGGAGGATGGGATCATGAAGCTTCCACTATCCTGGCTAAAATCACATGTGGCGCTGACCGATGATGTCGCCACTATCGCCACCCATCTGGTCCGCCTCGGCCACGAGGTAGAGGGGGTCGAAGAGCCACGCAGTGCTGTCAAAGGCGTTCGCGTCGGCCATATCATTGAGAAGAAACCGCATCCTGATGCCGATAAGCTGAGTCTGCTGAAAGTGGAGATCGGTGATAAACAGCCGCTGACTATTGTCTGCGGAGCCTCCAATATGGGTGAGGGGGACAAGGTTCCTGTTGCCACCATTGGCACAACACTGCCGAACGGGCTGGTTATAAAGCAGGGTAAAATCCGTGGTGAAACAAGCTTCGGTATGTGCTGCTCGGAAGTTGAACTTGGTCTGGCCGATGAGTCGGCAGGCCTGCTGATTCTTCCCGGGGATGCACCTGTAGGTGCCGAAGTGGGAGAGCTTCTCGGACTTGAAGAGGCGGTGTTTGATCTCTCTATCACGCCCAATCGTGGTGACTGTATGAGTGTGCGGGGCCTGGCACGTGACCTTGCTGCCGATAGCGGCCTTGAACTGGCGGATATTTCTATTGATCCGGTGCCGGCTGATTCATCGATTGCTCTGCCGCATATTTCGATTGCAGCTGTTGATGGCTGCCCGCTCTACCTTGGCCGCCGTATCGAAGGGGTAAAGGTGAGCGATTCCCCGGCATGGATTCAGGCAAGGCTGATCGCTGCCGGCCAGCGCCCGGTTAACGGTGTGGTCGATGTGCTTAACATGATCATGCTTGATCTGGGCCAGCCGATGCATGCCTTTGATACCGACAGCCTGAATGGTGCAGTATCGATCCGGATCACTTCTGGAGGCGAATCATTCGAAGCACTGGATGGCCGCAAGCTGACCCTGCCCGAGGGCGATCTGGTGGTTGCCGATGAATCTGCTGTCATCGCTCTGGCCGGTATCATGGGCTCTGAACCGAGCGGTGTAACCGGGACAACAGTGAACATCATGCTGGAGTCCGCTTTCTTTAAACCGGCGAAAGTGAGTGAGACCCGTCGGCATCACGGCATGGTTTCCGAGGCATCGATGCGTTTTGAACGCGGTGTCGATCCGGCGATGGTGGCTGTGGCCATGGAGCAGGCAACCACGCTGATTCTTGAAACCTTCGGAGGCAGGGCGGGAGCGGTCTCTGTCAGCGGCAGTGCCGGTGGCATCAATGCAAAAGAGCCGCTGACCTTTGATTTTTCCCGTATCGAGAAGCGTCTTGGCATTGAAGTGCCTGAATCGACCGATGCCGTACTCTCCCGCATGGGGTTCGGTGTCAGTCGCAGTCAGGGAAAAATGAGAGTCTCCATTCCGGGTCACCGTCATGATGTCTCCATCCCCGAGGATATCTCCGAGGAGTATGCGCGCGTTATCGGATTTGATGCCGTGCCTGAGTGCTTACCGCCTCTGGCAACCACAAAACCGGCAGCAGTTGATCACAGTATTGATTACGCTGTAGCCGATGGTTTCGTGCAGGCCATCAGTTACGCATTTATCTCCGAAGCCGAGCAGCGGATGTTCTCACCGGATGACGGCAATGACATTCTGCTTGAGAATCCGATTTCGGAAGCGATGGCGGTAATGCGCCGCAGTGGCTGGCCGGGGCTTCTGGGGATTGCCCGCCATAACATGAACCGGCAGCAGCCGGGTGTGATGCTGGTTGAGCAGGGGCGCAGTTACGAGAAAAACGGTGATGGTCATCGTGAAAACAACATTATGGCATGGCTGATGTGTGGTGAAATTCAGTCTGACCAGTGGCATACCACGGTCCGCAGTGCCGACTTCTTCGATATGAAGGGTGCGGTGGAGTCATGGCTGGCCTCAAACGGTCTGACTGCCCGCTTTATGGCCAATGATGATGTGCAGGGATTGCAGGCCGGACAATCTGCCGATCTCTTCATCGGCAAGTCGGTGGTCGGGCGTATCGGCAAGGTCGATGCGGCCATTGCCGATCACTACGATATTGATGCATCGGTTTTTGTTGCCGAGATCAATCTTGATGTGCTGCCGGAAGGTAAAAAGGCGAAGTTTCAACCCCTGCCGGAATTTCCGGGCGTGGAACGCGATCTTGTCTTCCTGTTTGACAGGACGGACAGGGTGGAGGCAATCCTGCAGGCAGTGCGAAAGGCCGGGGGCAATCTGCTGACAGATGCGCGTGTCTTCGACCGCTATGTCGGTCAGGGCGTACCTGATGGTAAAGTGAGTCTCGGTGTCCGTTTCACACTTCAGGATGCAAAACGGACATTGACCCAGAAGGACTCAGATGGCGTCTCTGCCGCCATTGTTGCCGCAATGGAGAAAATATTTAATGCCCCTCTAAGAGGTTAAGATGAACCACAAAGACACGAAGGCACCAAGTATTTTGATGGTTTTCTTCGTGCCTTTGTGCCTTGGTGGTTAGTTCTGTTAGCTGGAGTTGATGAGGTAGGGCGGGGGCCGCTGGCGGGGCCGGTGGTCACAGCTGCAGTCATTCTCTCTCCGGATGACCCGATGCTGGGTCAGTACCGGGACTCGAAAATGGTGAGTGAGAAAAAGAGAATTCGTCTCTATTACCATATCCGCAAATATGCGGTGGCCTGTTCAGTGGCACAGGCAAGTGTGGAGGAGATTGACCGTCTGAACATCCTGCATGCGACCATGTTCGCGATGCGCCGGGCCGTGGACGGACTGCATATCAGGCCATCAGAAGTTGTGGTGGATGGCAATCGCTGTCCCGAGATGTCCCTGCCTGTATCCGCTGTGATCGGAGGGGATGATAAAGTGCAGGAGATTGCGGCAGCCTCGATTATAGCCAAGGTTGTACGTGACAGGTTGATGCGATATCTCGACTATCGATATCCGGTTTACGAGTTTTATAAGCATAAAGGGTACGGCACCAAAGTGCATATGGATGCCCTGCGTGAGCATGGCCCGTGTGATCAGCACCGCCAAAGTTTTGCTCCGGTCAGGGCTGCAGCCAGGGCTTGATGTGATCGTGTTGAACAGGTGGCCGGACTGATTTTAAAACATATGTGTGACATAGGATGGAGCAGTTGCTAAACTTGCGGTTCGGAGGAGGCCGAATGATCGGCTTTTCAAGGGACAGACCACAAAACCAGGAAGGTAGTTTCAATGTGCCGAATTGGACCGTTGACAGGTTGGTCTCTAAAGTCTTAGCAATACAGCTTCCGACAAGTTAAAACCAATGCGGGTTCGCCTGCGGCGGTTTTAGGCCCGGTTGGTGTGCAGAATACCCCTTCCCTTCCCCTCCTTTCTGCATGCTGCCGGGCCACCTATTACAGACAAAGCCGGGGAGCTAACGCCCTCGGCTTTGTTGTTTCCCGTCCACGTGTTTCGCTCAACCACTGAAGTTACTGAAACGGGGATTATCGAATGTCTGTGTTCAACCAGAGCTGACATTCACCTATCTGAAAAATTAGAACTGTATCTTAAAAGAACTCCCGTAATTCGAATCAATAAGTTGAATGGCTTCTTTTTAGCCGAAAGACGACGTGGCCTTAAAGGCTTGCAGCCTTATTCAAATGATTTGAAGAGTTTTTGTATTAATAGAATTCGATGCTAATGTGAGTTGTGTTCATTAGTTATGGGAGAGGTGTCAGATGCCATTGTTTAAGTTATTTGTGGTTGGATTGATTTTGTCAGTGTTTCCAGGGTGTGGCATGCTAGTGAAATCGCATGTTACTAGATTTCATGACGGGTTAGATAAATTAAGGGCTTCGAATAACACGGCTTTCGCTGTCATGCCATATAAAGAACAGCAGGGTGATCTTGAGTATAAATTATACGCAAGAAGCATCTCATCTAAACTGGTCGAAGCGGGGTTTGTAGAAGTTGGCAACATTGATAAAGCTGCTTTGGCTGTATTTTTTAGCTATGGCATTGATTCGGGCCAAGATGTGGCCTATTCATACCCAATTTATGGTCAAACTGGAGGAGGAACTACCTCTCACTCTGGGACGGTTAATAGTTATGGAGGCTCTGCATCGTACTCGGGAACCTCGTATACAACACCTACTTATGGTGTTGTAGGCCAAGCGTCTGGTAGAAAAACTAAGTATACAAGGGTATTAAAGTTAGAAATTGTTGATTTGAGAAATAGTTCTGAAAAAAATCTGGTAATAGTTTTTCAAGGGGAGGTGAAAAGCAAGGGCTCTTCAAGTTCCTTTTCATCAGTTAGTGAATGTTTGATCGAAGCAATGTTTGATAAGTTTCCCGGAGCAAACGGAGACACTTCTACAGTAATTAATTCAAAGTGTATAAAGAAGTAGAGGGGTGGTCGCCTAACAAAGCAACATTGAATTTTGAAATGACAGCAGAGAGATTTGATGCTTGAGTTGCATCCACCGACTTAGACCACAGCCGAAAGCGGACATTGGAAATATATTAATTCTTAATCTGTTGTACTTGCTAACATTTTCACCTTCTTTCCGAAAAACCACGCCCGACGAAAACAACCAAGCCCCCTAGACTCTAATATAGGCTGCAAGCGATTTATGATAACATCATCTGGTAATATGGTTCGCCCGTTTGTATAAATAAGAAGTTCAATTGGTTCGGAGACGGTATAGGATTTATTTAGCTTTTTCCTAACTGTGTCCTCAGAAACATCATTTCCCCAAAATGTTTGAGTCTCTCCAGTTTTATTGGCTTTTTTAATGGCTTTAACACTATTTTCACAGCAAGCCTCAGTTAGTTCGAAATACACAGGCCCTTCGATAAGCTCACAATAAATATCCGGAATTCTTTGATCAGGGTCGGGGATTGGATCGTTTTTAACGACAACATTATTTCGTAATTCTAATGGGGCATTTTTTACGAATTCTTTAAACATCGCAAGCTCAACCACCCCCTTTTCAACCTCACTTCTCATATTCAAACTCCCTAGCGACTCGAATCTGTGGTTCGAAGAACGTGTATAACAAGAAATGGGTGGAGCAAATGCCCCACCCATCCTTTAATCAGCCACGTGGTGGAAACGGATCGTTCCCATGACTGTCTTTATTGCCAAATTTACCATCCTTATTATGGATGACGAGCTCTGTTCTTTGATTTCTACTGATTTCTCTAGCACGACCAACCGCTGGTTGTTTCGTGTCAAAATGACCTGAAGATTTCTGACCATTGCTCTGACGGATGTCCCATCCTCCATTTGGATTAGGGACAACGTGTGTGGTTTTAGCCATATCAAACTCCTAGATAGGCTATTGTTCTTATGCTGTGGAATGGATAACATTTTGGTTCCTTGTAACGAGGGGCTATCCATACTCACAAGACCGCAAGCCTTATTTTTTGCTGGGATTGAGTGTATCGACAAGGGGAGGGCTCAAGCCATTACTTGAGCCCTCCTCCTTACACCTATCTTGCTTACAATCATCTATAACCAAGAACCAGCTAAAAGCGGTGTTGGATCTCTTTCTCATAAGAGATTTTTAACGCCTCTTTCGCAGACAGTGTGGGCACTATATCTAGCGTGTCAAGCAATCCTGACTCACTATTTGTAGTGTTTATTGACACACTTTTGATCCACCATTATTCCACAGCTTATCCACTGAGAAGCATGGTTATTTGCCGCTTTTGGCAGCGACGAAAGCAGGCGTTCAGAAATTAAGCAGAAGCACCTCTTTCCAATGGTGCCCAGATTTGCCCGACATGGGGAGCCATACAGAACTCGAACGAATGACCGTTGTTGGCCGAAAAGAGCAGTCAGTCACACAGGCACGTGACAGTCGGTAGCGCTCTGCATCGTGAAGCTGAAAGTGGTGAAAGGTCAGATTCTGGCAGATTCATGAACTCCACCTATGGATAGTTGCTTCTCCGTTCTCTAACCTAGCGCAATGGCGAAAAAGGCGGATAGCTCCCCCCATACACCGATGATGCAGCAGTACCTCTCGATTAAGGGAGAGTATGCGGATTGCCTGCTCTTTTACCGGATGGGCGATTTTTATGAGATGTTTTTTGACGATGCAGTCGAAGCATCAAAAATTCTTGATATTGCACTGACAAAACGTGGAAAAGCCAACGGCAGCGACATCCCGATGGCTGGCGTTCCATGGCATCAGGCCGAAGGTTATCTGGCCAGACTTGTTGCGGCCGGGAAACGGGTGGCCATCTGCGAACAGATGGAACCACCTGATGGTAAAAAAGGGCCTGTCAGACGTGATGTCGTGCGTGTTGTAACACCGGGAACGATTACCGAGTCCGAACTGCTGCATCAGGAGCGTAGTGCACCACTGGCTGCGTTATATCGACAGGGGGAGCATTGGGGCGTTGCTTCACTGGATATCTCATCCGGTCAGTGGCGCCTGTTCGAGGGGCGGGGTGATCAGGAGCTGGATGAGTGGCTGAGTGTGCTGAATCCGGCAGAGTTGCTGATCCAGTCGGCAGATGCGGTGGCCTGCAAATGCCGGACCTATCATCCGGGGGATTGGAGCTTCTCTTCGAATGTTTCACGGGAGCAGCTGCAGCAACGATTTGGTATCACCGACTGGAATTCACTAAATCTTGAGACTCACGAAGCTGTTGCAGCAGCCGTTGGAGCGATTCTTGTCTATCTGGGGCAGACACAGAAATGTGATCTTGCACATCTGGCACTGCCTGTCTTCCGCGAAAAGTCAAAGGGAATGCGGATTGATGCCCGTTCGCGCAGAAACCTTGAAGTTTACAGCTCGCTTGCGGGCGACCCGAAAGCGGGACTGATGCATGTTATTGATCACACCGTAACACCTATGGGGGCACGGCTGTTGCGGGAGTGGGTCGACCATCCTCTGGCCGATCTGCAGGCCATCACGTTGCGCCAGGATGGTGTTGAGAGCCTGACAGGTGATCGAGAGACTCTGGCAGAGCTCCGTAACGCATTGAAACAGATTCGCGATATGGAGCGGATGCTGACACGGATTGTATTGCTCAGGGGCAGCCCCCGGGACTATCGCGGTCTGGCAGAGAGCCTGCTGGCGCTGCCCGGGCTTGCAGCACTGTTGAATGACCGGAGCGGTATCTTCTCGGATATACTGCCTGCACTGGGCGGGCTGGAGCCTCTGGCCGGCATGCTGGATAGCGCTATTGTTGAAGCACCACCGGCACTGTTTCGTGATGGCGGTGTGGTCAGAGAGGGGTTTGATGCTGAGCTGGATCGTCTTCGGAGCCTTGCCAGGGATGCAGGCGACTGGCTTCGTGATTATGAGGCAAAAGAGAGGGCTCGTACCGGATTGCCGAACCTGCGGGTCAAATACAACAAGGTGTTCGGTTATTTTATTGAGATATCGAAGGTGCAGGCAGCGGATGCACCGCCGGAGTACGTAAGAAAGCAGACGCTGGTCAATGCCGAGCGTTTTATTACCGATGAGCTGCACAAATTTGAGTCCGAGATTCTTGGTGCCAGAGATGCGGCGATGGCTCAGGAGGAGCTGCTCATTGACCAGCTTCGACAGAACATCTCTTCCCGGGCGGCATGCATTCAGGCGGCGGCACGGAGTGTGGCCATGCTCGATGTGCTTTGCTGTTTTGGCCACATTGCCATTGAATATCACTATAGCAGGCCTGACATTCACGCCGGCCGCAGTATGAAAATTGAGGCAGGCCGGCACCCTGTAGTCGAACAGTGCCTGAGTGATGACCCCTTTATCCCCAACGATACGGAGATGGATCTGAAGTCACGGCGGTTCATGTTGCTGACCGGCCCCAATATGGGAGGGAAGTCCACCTATATGCGGCAGGTTGCATGGGTTGTCTGGCTGGCCCATACCGGCTGCTTTGTACCTGCCGATAGTGCCCGGATTCCATTAACCAGGCGTATTTTTACCCGGGTCGGTGCAGGAGATGAGCTGGCAAGCGGACGCTCTACATTCATGGTGGAGATGATGGAAACCGCCGCCATCCTGAATCAGCTGGAACCACGCTCTCTGGTGATTGTTGATGAGATCGGACGCGGCACAAGTACCTGGGATGGTCTGGCCATTGCCTGGGCTGTGGCGGAGAAGCTGATCAATGCTGATGATGTACTGACGTTGTTTGCCACCCATTACCATGAGCTGACTGAGCTCCCTGATGATTTTGAACAGGCATTCAACGCCTCTGTCACAGTACGTGAGTGGAATGGTCAGGTAATCTTTATGCACAGGGTGATCGAGGATGCA
>JAIPJD010000066.1 GCA_021734365.1 Mariprofundaceae bacterium
GTGGTGAGTCTGCGATCAGTCCGAAGGTTGCCCGCTTTCTTCTGAAGCGTTTCACTGCACCTGATGGAGATGGGCAGAAAGCAGACCTGCAGACTACGGATGCAGATGAGTTGTCCCAGCGGGAAGCTGAGGTGTTGAGCCTGATTGCCAAGGGGTACCGTTATAATGAAATTGCCGAATCACTGAAGCTCTCTCCTCATACTGTTCGGTCACATGTTCGCAACATCTACCGCAAACTTGCTGTAAAATCCCGCTCTGAAGCGGTGTTTGAGGCCGCACACCTTGGGCTGATCAGCTTCGAGCGTCATATCTGACACCGTCCTGATATAGCATATTTATGCTATATCCTTTTTTTATTTGTGGGTAGAAGGTTCGTTCCATGAAAAGAGAAAAGGAACCCGCTGATAACATCTGGATAACCATTCTTCTTATTGCTTCTCTGCTGATGGCAGCGATTACTTATCTGATGAGCAACTGATGACAAAAGATGAACCTCTTTTCGGGCACCTGTGCAAAATCGGCGCCGCATACAGAGCAGTAAAACACTATATTATGAAGCTGTTTAAAAGATCGGACTCAGGATTCGATTGAATCCGGGTTCGTTAATCTCCAGACCTGAGATTAAAAAGTTAAATTGGTACCGAGGGCCGGAATCGAACCGGCACGGCCGCAAAGCCATTGGATTTTGAATCCAACGTGTCTACCAATTCCACCACCCCGGCATAAGAGAATCTGGTTGCAGGTAAAACGCGCGGAAGCATTGTCCCGGGTACCCATTGTGTCAAGCTTTGCCGTTGTTCATCTGAGAGCCGTTCACCAGCTTACGATCACCACCGCTGCTATAATACCGACCGGGAAATTCTACCCTGGACATTGCGTGTGGGAGCCCCTCTCCGGACTCTGTAGGGGCAATGTTTCGTTTGAGGTGTATAGTAGGGGCTATGACGCAAAAAAGATCTCAATCGGCTTTGGAGTTTGATCAGATTATTGTTGGTGCTGGTGCTGTGGGAAGTGCGCTGGCTCTGCAGTTCAGTGGTCTGGGTTATCGCGTTGCCGTCATTGATGCCCGGCCCCCCAGCTATCAATCCAGCGATCCGGAGCGGGTAATTGCGCTCTCATATGGCTCCAGGTGTTATCTTAAGGGCCTTGGCGCATGGCAGGACGATGAAGATATTGCTGCTGGTCTGATTCGCCGCGTCCATGTAACAGAGCCCGGCAACGCAGGCCTTGTTACTATGGATGTTACTGATACAAAAGAGATGGCTGAAGATGTTGATGCGCTCGGCTATGTTGTTGAGATGGGACACCTGCTTAAGTCCCTGCACGAGCGTATGCAGGGGCAAGTCACCCTGTTCTGCCCGGCATTAATTACAAACATTGATTCTGGAGATGCAGAGAAAAAGGCTGAGGTTCAGATCAGCCATGCAGGCAAGCATGTTGTACTGCGTGGCTCA
Source organism: Mariprofundaceae bacterium (assembly GCA_021734365.1). Classification (GTDB taxonomy): domain Bacteria; phylum Pseudomonadota; class Zetaproteobacteria; order Mariprofundales; family Mariprofundaceae; genus WSZY01. Next base: position 1,455 of record JAIPJD010000066.1, read on the forward strand.
CTGCTGGTCGGAGCCGATGGCACCAACAGTCAGGTGCGTCGCAGGGCAGGAATCGGGACAAAGGGGTGGGATTATAACCGTTTTGGCCTTGTACTCTCTGCCAGTTGTAAACACGGGCACGACAATGTGGCCTATGAGTGTTTCCGTGAATCAGGCCCGCTTGCGCTCCTGCCGATGGCGGATGGCAGATTCTCCATTGTCTGGGCATTGGCACCTACTGAGGCAATGCGTCTCTCTACAATGCCCGAGCCTCTATTCATGAGGAAACTGGAAAAGGCAGCAGGCAGTGATGTTATCGATCGTACTGGTTCCATAGCGGGTATTGGAAAAAGGTTCTGTTTTCCACTTGAGCTGACCATTGCAGAGCAATATGCAAGGCCCCGTCTGGCGCTGGTTGGCAATGCTGCACACACGCTTCATCCGGTCGCAGGGCAGGGAATGAATCTGGGCCTGCGTGATGCAGCGGTGTTGGCCGAAGTGCTCTCGACTGAACTGGCCTTCAGTGATCCGGGGGCGCCGATCCTGATGCAGGCTTATGCGGAAAAGAGACGACTGGATGTGATGGCGGTTTCCGGCTTCACTGAGTCACTCACAAATCTGTTCGGGATATCTCTGCCGGGGGCCAGACAGGTTCGCAGCCTCGCGCTGGATACGATGCAGAAGATGCCATCGGTCCGTACACTGCTGCTTCGCCAGGCTGCCGGCATTGGCCAGATAGAGTCAATGGCGACTCATGGAGTGATACCGGGGAAAAATGGTAAAAAACAGGCTGAAAACCGGGTCAGAAGGGGTGAGTTGTGAGCCGGGCACTGGAGCAGGTTGACCTGATTGTTGTCGGTGGCGGCATGGTAGGCATGGCCGCAGCCTGTGCCCTGAAAGATTCAGGACTGCATGTGGTGGTGGTTGAACGATCCGAACCGGTTGTCAGGAAGTCCCTCGGGCGTGATTGTCGGGTGAGTGCCATCGTGATGGGTAATGTCCGCATACTTCAGGGCCTGGGAGTATGGGAGTATGTTAAAGACATCGGTCCGATGCACGCGATGCGTGTCTGGGATGACCAGAGGCCGGGCGGTATCCGTTTTGATGCCGGTGAAATCGGCGAGGACGCACTGGGCTATCTGGTTGAGAACTCGATACTGCAGGCAGCCATGATAAAAGTGGCACACCTGAGTGACTCAATCGATATCTGCTGCCCTTCGGTGGTCAATTCAGTTGTATGGCACAGTGATTCTGTTGAGATGCACCTTGACGACGGCCGTGGTTTCAGAACACCCCTGATTGTTGCTGCCGATGGTGCACACTCATGGTTGCGCCAGCAGGCAGGCGTAGGTGTCTATTCCCATGATTATGGCCAGAAGGGTATTGTGGCTACTGTTCGTCCACAGATGTTTCATCATGGAGTGGCCTTTCAACGGTTTCTTTCTACCGGACCTCTCGCCGTGTTACCGATGAGTGACGGGCTCTGCTCCATTGTCTGGAGTGCCGCAGATCAGGAGGCGGATCGCCTGATGGCACTTGATGAGGTGGCTTTCCTGGAAAACCTGAATCTCACTTTCGGCCCCGTTCTCGGCAGAGTCGAAGCCGTGGGTGAAAGAGCAGCATTTCCCCTCGTGGCCCGTCTGGCCCGCCATCTGGTTCGTCATCGTCTGGCCCTGATCGGTGATGCCGCCCATACCATTCACCCTCTGGCAGGCCTCGGAGTCAACCTTGGCCTGCGTGACGCAATGGTATTGGCACAGGAGATTGTGGATGCGAAGCGATTTAAGGAGGACTGGGGAGAGCTGGAGGTACTTAACCGTTACATGCAACAGCGGCTTCCGGATATTCTGGCTGTTCTCGGCTCCATGGAAGGCTTTCATCAACTCTTCACCCACAACTGGCCGGGACTGCCGGAACTGCGCGGGCTGGGAATGCGACTGGTTGGGAACAGCGGGCCGATCAAACAGATTCTGATGCGTAACAGTACCGGTCTGAATTTACCGATCCCCAGGAAGATAGGCTGAATTCGGTGCTTTTTTTCTCCAGATACATTGCTGTGCTGCTCAAATGCTCACATACCTGTAAGTATGTTCTGCTTTAGCGCTGCTTGTGTCTGTTTATTAGACAAAGTCTTCAACCCTGGTGCACACAATGGGTTTGCAAGAGTTGCAATTACATATCAGTTTTCGCTTGTGAAGAACTCCGAAACCCATGAAATGATTCTGTGACTGAAAATGTGATCCATATTCTCTCTTCTCAGGTGGCCAACCAGATTGCTGCCGGTGAGGTGGTGGAAAGGCCTGCTTCCGTAGTAAAGGAGCTGGTAGAGAACAGTCTTGATGCCGGGGCTTCCCATATTACCGTTCGTATTGAGGAGGCCGGGAAAAAGCGTATTGAGGTGGAGGATGATGGCTATGGTATGTCTCCGGATGATGCCGAACTGGCACTGAAGCGCCATGCCACCAGTAAAATATCAACTGCCGATGATCTGCACCATATTGCAAGCCACGGCTTTCGTGGTGAGGCACTGCCTTCGATTGCCTCTGTATCCAGGTTCCGAATGCAGAGCTGTCTGCGTGGGAGTGCTGAAGGTGTTGATGTTCGCCTGGATGGGGACGTTGTTCAGGCACGCCCTGCGGCTCCACGCAAAGGAACACGGGTCGAGGTGCTTGATCTTTTTCTGAATACACCGGCACGGCTAAATTTTATGCGCACCGATAAAACCGAAGAGGCTGCCGTTATCGAGACCATACGTGGTCTGGCGGTATGCAATCCCGGCGTCGCTCTGCGCCTTGTTCAGGATGGACGGGATCGTTTTCTTTTTCCAATCGGACAGAGCGAAAGAGAGCGTGTGGTTGCTGTGATGGGTAATGCCTTTGCTGAAAACAGTATCGATCAGAAGATCAAACATGAGGGGATGCTGATATCTGCTCACCTCGGGCTTCCGACCTATCATCATCGTGACAGTTCCCGCATGCTGTTTCTGGTAAATGGCCGGGTGATCCGGGACAAGCTGCTGATTGCGGCACTTCGGGCTGGTTACCGTGATGTGATGTTTCATGATCGCTATCCGATTGCAGTGGTGCGGATTGAGATGGATCCGGCGGCTGTCGATGTCAATGTGCACCCGGCCAAGCGCGAGGTTCGGTTCAAATCCCCGCAGTCGGTGCGTGCAGGTATTGTCAGTTGTGTTCGTGCAGCCATTGAAATGATGGGACAGAGTGTCTCATCCATACCGGGCGGTCAGGCACTGGACTCAATGCAAAGGGGAAGTTCTGTTCCGTTTCCGGCCGGAAAATCCGGTTCGTTTGCAGCTATTTCACCCGAAAGGATTATGGGCTCCATCCTGCCCTCCTTCGAAACACAGAATCAGCTATTTGTAACCCAGATTCGTGAATCGGAATCAGTCTATAATCTGGCCGGACCGCCCAATCTGGGCACGCCGCTGGCACAGATCCATAGCTGTTACATTCTTTCGCAGAGCGAAGATGGTGTGGTTCTGGTGGATCAGCATGCCGCACATGAACGCATTACCTATGAGAAGCTGAAATCCCAGCTGGATCAGGGAAAGCTGGCTGAACAGATCATGTTGACACCTGAGAGCTGGGAGCCGGGCCTCCATATCTCGGCATGGCTGCATGACCATGCCGGGGAGCTGGCGCTGTTCGGTGTTGACCTGGATCAGACGGGAGAGGATTCGTTTCTGATTCGTTCTGTTCCCGCATTGCTGGCCAAGGAGTCTCCTGTTGAACTGGTTGCTGAACTTGTTGATGCCTGCATGCTGATCGGCTCCGACAGTGAGGGGCGGGGCAGGGTGCTGGAGCGCTGGCTCGGCAATCGGGCCTGTAAGGGTTCGATTAAGGCCGGTCGTATATTATCAATTCAGGAGCAGGAAGAGCTGCTTCGTGAGATGGAGAAAACGCCCAATATTGCCCAGTGCAATCACGGACGTCCCACTTATGTACGACTTTCATTGAATGATCTTGACCGTCTCTTCGGAAGAAAGGAGTGATACTTAGCATCCATGCTTCGCCCAGCTTTGCTGCGCCTTTCAGGCATCCAATTTTACAATCCTGTAGAATTGTGAGTTTTTTTGACCCGTCAAACACGTCCTGTGTCTAAGCAAAAAACACTAAAAGCCATTGCTCTGATGGGAGCAACAGGAACAGGTAAATCGGCACTGGCCATGAAAGTGGCTCAAACGTTTAATACCTGCATCATTGCATGCGACTCCATGCAGCTTTACCGTGGACTCGATATCGGAACGGCCAAACCGTCTGCCGAAGAACGGCAGGCAGTTCCCCACTTTATGATCGACTGTGCCGGTCTGTCGGACACTTACTCAGCCGCACGCTGGGCGGATGAGGCAGCCGATGTCATCGCTATGGAGAACAGCAAAGGCAATGTGCCTCTTGTTGTCGGAGGTACGGGCATGTATCTGAGGGCTTTGCTTGAGGGCTTTGCAGATATTCCGGCGGAGAAACCGGAAGTACGGAAAGAGCTCCAGCTTATGCAGCAGGAGCAAGGCACACAGTATCTTCATGCACTGTTGAGTCAGGTCGACCCGCTCATGGCAGAAAAACTGGAAGAAAACGATACGCAGCGCATTATGCGGGCGCTTGGTGTTTTTCGGAGCAGTGGCAAGACTCTTTCTGACTGGCAGGCAGAGAGCCATTCCACTGCCCGTGAGATTGAGTGTCCGGTCGTGGTGCTGGAGGTAGAGCGCGGGGTTTTGCGGGAGCGGCTGGCAGAACGATTCCACAGGATGATAGATACAGGCTGGATGGATGAGGTTCGCTGGCTCAACGAACAGGGTGTTGGTGAGATGCATCCGGCGATGCGTGCCGTGGGTTATCGGCAACTTCTTCCACACCTCGATGGAGAGTGCTCACTCGATGAGGCTGTTCGCGATGGCGTTACCGCAACAAGACGATATGCAAAGCGCCAGCAGACCTGGTTTCGCAACCAGACCCCGGATGCCACCTTTGGTGATACGGCGGTCTGTTTTGATGCAATCAGCAGGGTGTTTGGCCAATGAGAAGAGTGCCAGCTCCGCCCATGGATTACCCCAGGGCACCATCTCTTGCGCAGCACCCCAGGGTGCCTTCTCTCTCGCAGGCTCGATTCACCTTGGCGCAATTCACCTTGGGGCGGCAAATCGAACATCGAGAGATTTGTAAGAAAGTGAAAATGATGCACGCCTTCCTGGCGTTTACCCTTGGGGCGGCTTACAGCCGTCCAAACGGCTCCTGCCTATTTGGCGCACTTTTCGCTTTCGACCGGGCAAAAAGGCAGGAGGCCTTTTTGCGATGGAAACAAAATGTCTGAGTTGATATCAACAGAGCGAGTAAAGGACAGGGCACTGTCTGTTCACCCGCAAATTGAGAATCGAAGGGAGTATGTTTCGATTTCGCGGCAGGAGGAGTTTAACCGGCTGGCACTCTCAAGCGATTGTGATCTGCGCGATTCGATCTCCATACCGGTTCGGCGTATGACAGCTTCCACGCTGCTGGGTTCCGGGCAGGTAGCGCTGGTGGGCGAGCAGGTAGCGATTCATGAGGCCGGTGTTGTCTTTGTTGATCATCAGCTTACCCCGGTGCAGCAGCGCAACCTGGAAAAGGCGTGGGATTGCAAAGTAGTGGATCGGACCGGACTTATCCTTGAAATTTTTGCCGCAAGGGCCAGAACCCGCGAAGGTGTGTTGCAGGTAGAGCTGGCCAGCCTTAACTATCAGATCAGCCGACTGGTTCGCTCCTGGACCCATCTAGAACGGCAGCGGGGCGGGTTTGGTTTTATGGGCGGCCCGGGCGAGCGCCAGATTGAGCTGGATCGGCGTATGATCCGCACCCGTATCAAATCGCTTGAGAAGGATCTGGCCCATGTCCGCCGGATGCGTGCCACTCAGCGATCAGGCAGACAGCGCAAGGAGATCGCCACTGTGGCACTGGTGGGTTATACCAATGCAGGAAAATCGACGCTGTTCAATCATCTCACAGAAGGAGATGTGTATGTGGCAGATCAGCTTTTTGCCACACTTGATCCCACGTTGCGCCTGCTGAAGTTACCCGGGGGTAGTCGGGTGATGCTCTCGGATACCGTAGGGTTTGTGCAGGATCTTCCCCACGAACTTGTTGATGCGTTCAAATCCACCCTTGAAGAGGTGGTTGAAGCCGATTTGATACTGCATGTGCGTGATGCATCTGATCCGGGCAGTGCCGACCAGAAGATTGTTGTAGAGGAGACACTGGCTCAATTGGGACTGGACGGGGATGATGCCCCGCCGGTTATTGAGTTGTTGAATAAAATTGATCTTGTTCCGCAGACGCGTTCAAAGATCACAAAGGAGATTGCCGGCAGCCGAGTGGCCATTTCAGCACTAACGGGCGAGGGCACGGATCTGCTTCTTAAACTGCTGTCGGACTGGTGTGAGCAGGATAGTCAGGAGTTCAGTTTACAGGTACCTCTGTCTGACGGCAAAACTCTGGCCTACTGCCATGCCCATGGAAGGGTGCTGGAGCAGAAGGTGGAAGGGGATCAGCTGATGTTAAAGGTGCGCATGGCTTCCAGACATGCCTCGAAAGTGCGCACAGATGCCGTGTGATTTCTCCACCTTTGCAAAATGGCTCTTTTATCTACAATAACAGCATGAAGTTGCTCAGGTACTCTCCATTGCTGCTGCTCTCTTTCTTTGCACTGGAGCTGGCACTGGCCGGTTGTGCAAAGCCGTATGAGATGAACATGAGCGAGCAGGGTGTGGTTGAGCAGGAAACCGGAATAACAGTCGACCAGGAAGCTGAACCGGAAAGAGAGCAGGTAAGCGAGCAGAAAGCAGAGCAGGAAACGAAAACAACAGTTGAACCGGCAGCTACTGATAAAACTCAGGCCAATAGGACAAAACCTGTGGAAGAGGCGGCGGTTGCCGTTGACAGGCCGGAACCGGCTGCCGCAGAGAAGGCTGCACCCGGGCCACCTGAGATCACTATTGAGCAGCTCACAGAGCGGTTGAAAGAGACAGAAGCAATCGGGTTTCTGACCAAGTTGGCCATTCGTTCCGATGTGCTTGATTTCAGGCAGTCTGTAGAGTCATATCGGAAGAGAGGCTCGTTTGAAGCGAATGCGGAGAAGTTGAGAGGTTATTTTAACGGGCTATTGTTAAAAATCCTGGCATTGCTTGAGCGTGATCCGGCGCTCTCCAGAGACATTTATCTGGCTCGCGAATCAATCTGGAAAAGTCTTGTGGAGGCAAAATCATGAAGATTCTTTTTGTAATTATGGCAGTATTTTTCCTGCCCGTTCAGGCCCACGCCGTGACCCCGGCAGAGGATATTGCATCGACCATTATGTTGCGCGGACATCCGTGCGGAGGCCCTGCCGTGACCCAGATTCAGGAGCAGAGTGATGGCAAAGGTAACCGAACCATTCGCGCAACCTGCCCCAACGGGTATCGATACCAGGTAGATGTCAGCAGCGAAGGCCGGGTGAGTGTCAAGCGCCTGAACTAGAAATAGCAGTCATTCATTTTCCGGGTGCCCATTTACTGACATATTAACACACCTGCCATTGGGGCACGTCCAATTGTTGATGCCGAATATGGCTCGATCATCATTAAATTGAACTTCCATTTTTTCAGAGCTGCCATTTTTATCACACTTAATCAGCAGATCGATGATATCCTTTAGTAAATCAAGTTTGAGTGGTTTGTACAGATACATACAGGCTAGATTTTTTTTATCATGCTTAATTTCAGGTGCTCCGGAAAGGATCACAAATCTTTGAGCCGGATTGACTTGGCGCACCTGATACATGAAATCATATCCATTCATATCAGGCATCTCTATATCACTGAAGATAGCTATTGGGCTTTTATATTCAGGTGTGTTCATATGCTCTATATATTCAGAAGGGCAGCCAAATGCTTGAACTTCAAAATCAAAGTACTGAAACATTACCACAAGAACTTTTCTCATAATTTCTTCGTCATCAACGACATGAAACATGAAACGGATTATGACCCGGGAACAATCCATGGGTATCGCATAAATATGCTATTTCAGGAGAACCCCCGAATGTCCGCTTCCGACAGCTACTTCAACCGGATGATTTTCGGGTAACGACCATCTTCTCTTCAGTCATCTCCAGCATGGCAGAGAGAATGCCTTCGCGCCCGAGACCTGAGTTTTTGGTGCCGCCATAGGGCATGTGATCCACGCGGTAGGTGGGGAAATCATTAATGACAACACCACCCACCTCCAGCGCTTCGATGGCATGCTGAATCGTATGCAGGTCGTTACTGAAAACGGCTGCCTGCAGGCCATATTCCGATCTGTTGATGCGTCGAATGGCCTCCGCCGCATCTTCAACCGGAGCTACAGTGATCACCGGGCCGAACACCTCTTTACAGCAGACCTGCATCGAATCTTTAACATCGGTCAGAACCGTGGGCTCAATCACCTGACCTCTGCCAGGCTTCAGGCGCTTTCCACCACAGGCGATCTTTGCCCCACTGGTAACAGCTTCCCGGATCCATGCGATGATCCGCTTCGCACTCTCTGCTGTAATGACAGGGCCTGTGACGACATCGGCACCCTGTGGATTACCCGCCTTTGTTGCACGCGCTTTTTCAACCAGTTTTTCCAGGAACGGTTCATAGACATTTTTATGGACATAGATTCGCTGAACAGCAATGCATGACTGCCCGGCATGGGCAAAACCGCCAAGTGCCAGCTGTCTGGCAGCCCAGGCAAGGTCTGCACTCTGATCAACAAAACTTCCTGAATTACCTCCCAGCTCAAGAACAACCTTCTGTTTCCGGGCAAGTTGTTTCAGGAACCAGCCTGCTTCAGGGCTGCCGGTAAAACTTAGCACCCTGATGGAATCACTCTGCAGCAGCACAGGAATATCCTGATGCCTTATCGGCATGGCATTCACGCTTCCGGCAGGAAATCCTGCCTCACTGATAATGTGTGCCAGAATCAGGGCGGATATCGGTGTTGATGATGCCGGTTTAAGCAACACGGAGTTGCCTGTTGCCAGAGCCGGGGCAACTTTGTGGGCCACAAGATTTAGCGGGAAATTAAACGGAGTGATGGCAGCAATGATTCCGATTGGTTCGCGTCTGGTGTAACCCTCATACCCCTCACCGCGAGCCATGCCGTCCATTGGAATCTGTGCTCCGCAGAAGCGTTTGGCCTCTTCGGCTGCCCAGGTGAATGTGGACACGGTGCGTTCAAACTCCTGTTCGGCAAACATGCGTGGCTTGCCTCCTTCAAGAATCAGAGCATCGACAAGCTCTGTCTTGGCATCATTCAATCTCTTAACGACTTTGAAGAGCAGCTCCGAGCGTTGATAGCGGCTCATTGCCCTGAGCTTGTGAAAAGCCTTTTCACAGCCTGCCAGGGCATCTCGAATCTGACGAC
>JAIPJD010000067.1 GCA_021734365.1 Mariprofundaceae bacterium
GCCCGCGCGATGATAACGAATCCGCCGATTATCCTGGCTGATGAGCCGACCGGAAATCTGGATGAGGAGACCGCCCGTCGCGTTTTAAATCTGCTGACAACACTGAATAGAAAGGGTACGACTGTAATTATGGCAACTCACGACCTGCATCTGCTCACCTCCCATCCGGGGCGTGTGATTCAGTTGCATCAGGGCTCTCTGGTGGGGGATTCGCATGAGTAAGAAAGATGGACAAAATGTGTATGACGTGCCTGATCAGATTAATCTGCGTCTGCCCGGCGGGTTTCAGTTGCCGCCTTTCGGTATTCACCAGTTTCTGGCTCTGATTATTGTCTGTGTTGCACTCTGGGCGCTTGGTTCGGTCTGGCTTGGTCTGCAGGGGGCACAGCAGTGGGTCGGTTCATGGCAGGAGAGTGTCCGCCTGCATGTCTACCTTCCAATTGAGAAGGCTGACACCATTAAAGAGCTTAATAAGCGCCTTGCATCACTTGAGGGGGTTGCCTCGGTTCGTCAGGTCAGCCGGGAAGAGGCCGCGATATGGATGCAGGGGTGGTTAGGTGATACTTCCCTGAATGTTTCCGAATTTTCCAGGCGCTTGCCGGAGAGTCTGGTGCTGACACTCTCCGATACTGAACATCAATTCCTCTTCTCTGACATCCGTGATGAAGCGGCCCGCTTTGGTGCCACGGTGAATGAGGATGAAGTACAGATGGCCAATGCCCATCAGATGCTTCAGTCGATCCGGAACCTTGCCTGGTTTGCGACACTGATTATTGCACTGGCAATGGCGATGATTGTTTCCAATACCTTGCGTATGATTCTTCTGGCAAGAGCTGATGAAGTGCATCTGATGCGCCTGCTCGGTGCCAGGGAGTGGTTTGTTCGTATGCCTTTTATCCTCGAAGGGGCACTACTGGGGAGTGGGGCGGCTGTTCTGGCGTGGATTCTGCTCTGGCCGCTGGTGCTGGGAGTTTCCGGCTGGATGGATGGGCTGGGTATTGATCTCCGGCCCTTTTTGCTGCTGCTTCCGCTTCTTGCCGGTGGTGCAGTGGTAGGCTGCCTGGGTGCAGTCGTTGCTACGGCTAGGCTGGTTTCACCTGACAGTGTGGACCAATAGCCATACTTTACAGTCTGATTATTTGACACAATTCTTTAGCACTCTTATAATTCGAGTGCTAATTTACCCTTTGAATGGAGATAAATTTGAACGCAACTGCAACAGATATGTCGAGCCTTTCCCTTTTTTATCGCGATGTTAAGAGGGTTGATCGCCTAAGCCGTGAAGAAGAGAGTGCACTGGCACGCAGGTGGCATAACGATCAGGATCGTGAGGCCGCGCAGCAGCTTGTTGTAGCCAACCTTTATGGCGTGGCAGCAATTGCACGTGAGTATCGGCACTTTGGGCTACAGGAAGCGGATCTGATTCAGGAGGGCACGCTGGGGCTGATGCATGCTGTGAAGCGCTTTGATCCTGATCGTGGATTCCGTCTGATGACCTACGCATCATGGTGGATTCGTGCTGCGATTCACGATTTCATTCTTCACTCCTGGAGTATCGTAAAGCTCGGCACCAATAAACTGCAGCGGAAGATTTTTGCAGGGTTGAAAAATGCAAAAAATACTATTGCTGCGCTTGATGGTCATCATGCCGATGAGGTTGCGGCTGAGTATGGCATCTCCTCGCATGAGTATCAGGAGACGGCCAATGCCTACCTGCAGCGTGATGTCTCACTTGATGCCGATGTGGAAGAAGGAGAAGCGCTGGTCACCGCACTGCCTGCACCGGGGGCATCGCCTGAAGAGCTGGTCGCTGAGTCCAACTGGCAGGATCACCAGCAGAACCAGCTGCATTCAGCCCTTAGCGAACTCTCAGACCGCGATCGTCAGATAGTGATGCAGCGCCATCTCTCTGAAGAGCCTGCAACATTGAAAGATCTTTCTGAAGAGCTGGGCGTCTCTATCGAACGTGTTCGCCAGCTTGAGAAGCGGGCTATGGGCAAGTTGCGGGAAACCCTGGCCAGCTAAACCCAAAAACAGCGTCTTGCACTTTTATGCGGCGTTCCGCCGTTTTCTGCGAGTCTCACATATTTCTAATATGCTACGATTCTTGAAAAAGGCGCGCCTTGCCTAAAAGGACAATCCACTATTTTTTTATCAAGTCCTGTTAACTGCTTTGACTCTCAATTGTTGTTGAATAACGATCGCTGCTATGATCGTCTGGAGAGAAGGAGAGTGGTTATGCTTTATCGTCTGTTGTCTGTGGTGGCACTGGCCCTGTTTATGGCCGCCAGCCCGGTTCATGCTGACTGGTTCGATTCCTTACGCGAAGCTGTGGATCAGCTTGAGGATTCCGGTGACTCTGCCACCGCTGCAGCCCTCTCCAACTCGGATATCACAGCAGGGCTTAAAGATGCCCTTCGGGTTGGCTCCGAACGGGTGGTAAAACAGCTTGCCAAAGCCGATGGCTTCAACGCCGATCCGAAAATCCATATCCCGCTCCCGGATAGCCTGAAAGATGTTGATGCACTGATGAATGGCGTTGGTCTGGGCTACATGATGGATGATCTTGAGTTGAAACTTAACCGTGCGGCTGAGGTGGCCACACCGAAGGCCAAAAGAATCTTTGGTGATGCGATTCGTAAGATGACCATCAGGGATGTGCAGGGCATCTACAAAGGTCCGGATGATGCGGCTACCCGGTACTTCAAAGGCAAAATGTCCGATCCGCTATCTGATGAGATGCGTCCGGTCATTGAGAAGGCATTGTCACAAGTCGGGGCTGTCCGGGCCTATGACAAAGTGATGGGGAAGTATCAGGCACTACCGTTTGTACCTGATGTGAAGGCCGATCTGAGCACACATGTCGTCAATGGCGGGCTCTCAGGAATCTTTCACTACATGGCAGTTGAAGAGGCTGCGATACGCAAGAACCCTGCGAAACGAACTACAGAGATACTGAGAAAAGTTTTTGGCCACTGAAAGTACGGGGTCTGGGCAAATGTTTTTGAAGCGTTAGGGTTTGCCGCTCAAATTTTTCAGAAGATTCAGGAGTGAATAATGTCCAGAGCAAGCGCACGCCATATTCTGGTAAGCAGTGAAGAGAAGTGTAACGAGCTGAAAGCTCAAATTGAGGCGGGAGCCGACTTTGCCGACGTGGCAAAAGAGCACTCCAGCTGCCCGTCAGGCCGCAGTGGCGGTGATCTGGGTGAATTCGGCCCGGGTATGATGGTTCCCGAGTTTGACAGGGTGGTTTTCTCAGCCGATGTGAACACGGTTCAGGGCCCGGTTAAAACGCAGTTCGGGTATCATCTGCTGGAAGTGACCAGCCGTACCGACTGATTACCATTTACGTTATGCCGGACTTGATCCGGTATCCAGAAAAGCAATACATTCACCACGAAGGCTCAAAGGCACAAAGCTAAAACGACAACTGGAACAGCCAAGAGGGTTGCAGGGGATATAAGGTGATTCAACCTTGCTTGTGGGATGTAAAGAGCACGAAGGTATCAGTGAAGAGAGAATGATTTTGCCTTTGTGCCTTTGTGGTTCCCTTGAAAGGTTTGGATCAGCATCCAATCAAAGCTCCCTGTGCAGCCGGCGAATACGCACGACATCGGCAAACATCAGGACAGGGTCTGCAATCATGCGGACACGTGAGTTGGGTTCATTGATCCACTCCACAGGAATTTCAGCAATTCTGTAGCCCAGCCTTGAGGCGAGAAAAAGCAGTTCCACATCAAAGCTGAAGCCTTCGAGTTTCTGCCGGGAGAAAATATCTTCGGCCGCAGTGGCAGTGAAGGCTTTAAAGCCGCACTGGGTATCCTCCATCTTAAGCCCGACAATGGAACGCATGATGAAATTGAAGCTTTTCCCCATATGTTCACGCAGCCAGGACTGGCTTACAGAGATATCAGACTCGGGGTGCTGGCGTGATGCAATAATGACATCGGAACCCCGCTCCATGGCAGTCATCACCTTTGCTGCTTCCCTGATATGGGTGGAGTGGTCGGCATCCATGAAGAGGCGGATATCACCGCCTGCCTCAAGCATGCCCCGTTTTACGGCTGCACCCTTACCGTAATTCTGTGGTTGTGCGAGAATCTTCAGGTGGGGGTGAGAGGCGATCATCTCACGGGTTTTTGCCACTGTCTCATCACTGCTGCCGTCATCCACAACAATCATTTCAAAATCATCCGCCAACTGTTCGGTCAGCCAGCCATATGCCTCCTCAAGCGTGGAGGGAAGGCGTTCGGCTTCATTAAAGGCCGGGATAATGACGGAAAGTTTCATGTCTTATTTACTCTCATGCCGCTTGCTATCAGGCGTGATGATATACATCAAATAGCCGCCCTGATCGATATGGGGAACGATGCCTTCAAGTCGGGCAATATCTCCGGCTGACTCACTTCGCATCACAAGGGCATAGGGTGCGGTTGCAGTTGAGACAACTGCCGTGCCTTCATTGTTGAGCAGGATTCTGTATGGCTTACCGGAGTAGAATGAGATCGACGGAGCATTGAGATTGTAGCTGTAGACGGGTACCCCGGCAGGTAGCCTCTGAACCTCATCAGCGATCCGCATGGCCGGTGCCTGGATCAGGTTTCCGGCAAAGGTTCCAAGCCCGATCAGCAGCGTGCTTTGCAGAACAATACCGGTAACGGTGAAGCGAAACAGATGGTTGCCTGATGCTTTTCGACTGCAGAGGAGCAGCCAGAAGACGCAGGCCAGCAGCAGAACACCAGCCAGAGAGATCCATATGGACGGCGTAATATCCTGTGAGACAATGGCAACAGCACGGGGATGGCGAACCAGCCCTGTCAGCTGCGGATAGAGGGCAGGAAGGGCTGTCAGCAGCAGAGCTACCGGAAGCAGAATGAAGCCGCTGGCCAGATAGATTGATTTTGGCACGGCTGAATTCAGGCCGCGATAAAAGAGTGCGGCCGCAATAATCAGGGCGACGCCCGGATAGATGCTGGAGATGTAGTGCGGCAGTTTTGTCTGGGCAAAGGTGAATAGAACCATGACCAGCAGCGTCCATATGATACCGAACCTGACAATGGCCGGGAGGGTTTCACGGGAGTATCTGTCCCAGCCGGTTCTGCCTCCCCAGATCACCCATGCCAGCCAGGGCAGCACCGAGGCAACAAAGACCACCAGATAGTAGTGCCAGCCGCCACCGTGCCCCTGCATCGGATTCAGGGCACGACCGATGTTGTGCACCATGATGAACTCATAGAGGAAGCCGGGACCGTGGTTAATCAGTATCATCAGATACCATGGTGTTGCAGTGATCAGAAAGAGGCCAAGAGCCGATAGCCATGGAATGGCACGAAGTGTGTTACCCAGATCTTTTACCAGCAGGCGGTCAATGATAATCACCAGCACAGGAATCACGGCACCAACCGGTCCCTTGATACTGACAGCCGCACCCATCATGGCTGCGGTGATCAGTGCATCCCTCTGGTCACCAAGTTGGCGCCAGAGAAAGTAGTAGAGGAGGGTGGCGGCAATGAAGAAGTTGAGCACTGCATCGAGAATTGCTGCATGGCCCAGGACTCCAACCTCAAGCATGGTCAGGAAAATCACTGCTGCTGCAAGGCCGAAAGCGGGCGAATGAACGCGTCTGCCGAAATGGAGAAGCAGCAGTGAAGTAAACAGGGTAAACATTCCTGATGGGAGACGTGCAGCAAATGCATTTTCACCAAACAGTATGAAGGAGATATCCATCAGATAGTAGGTGAATGGCGGCTTTTCAAAGAACTGCATGCCGTTGGCCGTGGGTACGATCCACTCACCGTGGCGCATCATATCAATGGCAGTCTGTGCATAGATGGTCTCATCATAATCAAACAGAGGCGCCAGCCCCAGTGAGGGCAGGGTCAGAGCCGCCCAGGGCAGTAGCAGCCACCAGGGAAAGTGTTTGTCAGAGATGTTCGGGACTCTTTTCATGCACCATCCTGATCTGAAATTAGAAGAATTCTAAGGAACATCTGAAAAAGCACATCCTGAAACTTTTTCATTACGTAAAGTTAAAAATGCGATTTTAACTTTACTTACAAAATCAGGCACTTGCGTTGCATGATTTTGGCAGCCCATCCATGGGCTGCACAGTTACTCTGAGCTTCTCAGAGCAACCCTAAGGGCTTATCCGGCAATATCCATGTTTGTTTCATCGCGTGAAGGGGTGTGCTAAATTGCTGCGCATCCATGAACAGACGACACCTCTTTTTTATCCTGAAACTGATGCTGACAACAGTATTGCTGATTGCAGTCATCAACTATGTCGATCTGGCCATGGTGTGGGAGCGCATTCAGAGCGTGAATCCACTCTGGCTGATAGCCTCCCTCTCCTGTCTGGTGGTCGGTTATGTCATGTGCGGTCTGCGCTGGGCGTGGATTGCTGAAGGGCTGGGCATTGAGGTTTCAAAAAGGCAGAAGATCAGGCTCTATTTTCTCGGCATGTTCGCTTCTCTTTTTCTCCCCTCTACCATTGGCGGAGATGTGATCCGGGGTGTTCTACTGGCAAAAAGCGAGGGTAGAAAGGGGATGGGTGTCGTGGCCGGTGCCAGTGTGATCCTGGATCGGGTTAACGGGATGTATGCGCTGTTGCTTCTGCTGACTTTTTCCATGCTCTTTTTTGAATGGCCGCTTATATGGTGGGTTACATGGTCGAGTATCGTTGCTGCTGCGTGGCTGGGAATGCTGCTCTATCCGATGATTGACCGCCATCTTGTTGGCCGGCTTCCTGAAAAGCTGGAAAAGCTGAAGGCGCTGCCGTTGATGGAAAAACGGTTCCGGAAGAAGTGGTGGCAGAGTCTGCCGGTTTCATTTCTTTTTCAGATACTGATTGTGCAGGCGCATGTTTTTCTGGGCATGGCTGTCGGTCTGGAGATGAGCTGGTTTGCCTTCTCTATCATGGTCGGTCTGGTCGCACTGGTTGCAACACTGCCGATATCACTGAATGGATTTGGTGTGCGCGAAGCCGGCTATGTCAGCTTTGCTGTCTATTTTGGAGCCAGTGGAGACGCGGCGACTGCAATGGCAGCTCTCTGGATTATTGTTCTGGGCGTCGCTTCCCTTCCGGGAGCGCTGGTGCTCTGGCGTCTGGGCGGACTGGGCACCATCCGTGGTAAAAATACCAAATCTTCCTGATTTCCCGGCCGGTCTGTAAAAAAATTGTTACCCGTCGGTTAGCGGAATTTCACACTCCGGTGTGGGATTTAAAAAAATTAACCTGCATTCTCTTTCAGGCGCAGAACAGTCTTTGCAGCACGGCTGTTAATATAGGATTCAAGATCTTTAAATGATTGCGGGTGCTGATCGTGCAGTATTTTCATGGCGGCTGTATCCAGTAACAGTATATCCACATCACTGACCGCATCGGCTGAGTAGGCCAGCTCCGTACCATTTTTGTTGGCTACTTCACCAAGAATATCATTGTCCCGTCTTATCTCCAGAAGCCTCTCCTCTTTGGAGCGTGTGCGATAGCTGACTTCGACTTCGCCTGAAAGAATGAGATAGATACCCTGAGGTGTCTTGCCCTGGGAAAAAATCCGGCTGTTCCGCTCGAAGAAATGGACTGGAAGCAACCTGGCCAGGTCTGAGCGCTCTTTTTCAGGCAGTGCCTGAAAGACCGGATGGCTGGAGAAGAAGCTGGTGAGCATGCGCTGGGTAAGCAATGCCTCAAGCCGCTTGTGAAACTCACTGTCAGCTTCGAGAACCTGTTGGACTGCGGAGAGCTCGACCCGGATAATAACACTGAACTCAGAAGTGTGGACGGATGCATATCGTGCTTTTTTACGTAGCGCACCAAATTCGCCGTAGACCTCACCAGCCCCCAGCTCTGCAATTATTTTGAGCTTTGCCCCTGATTGGCGACCAATGGCCATTCTTCCATGTTTGATAAAATAGAGGTCGTGCGGTGTGTCACCTTCATGAAGCATTTCCACACCCTTTGAAACATTCATGGTGCGGCCAGCTCTGTTCAGGATGCGCAGGCTAAGCGGTGACAATCCTTTAAGGATTGGAAACTCTTCTCCGCTGAGCGAATCCTTTTTTTCAGATTCACCATGAATGCCAGAAAGTTCCAGAAAATCGTCGCTCACCACATCTCCTTCATTCGCTTTATAAAGTGTTACATCCGCATTGTAGCACAACTATCGAAAATTCAAGATAATATTTTAATGTGGAAGACAGATTCGGTCGAGAAAATTCATTTTTTTACCAATGCACGCAGAGCTACGGAATCTCGAGTCTGCAGGGGTGCCTTGTCAGGTTGGTATGACCATCAGGCTGGACCACCACCATATCCTCAAGCCGTACTCCACCCATACCGGGATAGTAGAGGCCCGGCTCAATCGTAATTACATGGCCGGCTTTGAGAGTGCCGCTACCAGTGGAGACCCGGGGTGCTTCGTGTATCTCAAGTCCGACACCATGGCCGGTTCCATGAAAGAAGCCACTCTGCCTGCCGCGAAGCAGGCCGGTTTTGAATCCCTGCCTGTCAAAATGGGTTGTGATAGCTCTGTGAATTGCGTCACCGGAAACACCGTCGCTAACCATGCCAAGTCCAATTTTCTGCCCCTCTTTTACAGTGCTGTAGAGTTTTTTTACGCGCTCCGGTGCCTTCCCCTTCAGGTAGGTTCGGGTCATATCCCCCCAGTAGCCTGTTGCCAGCACACGCGGGAAAATATCGATAATGATCGGTTGACCGGCACGCAGATAGCCATGCCCGATATGGTGCGGGTCGGAGCTCTCCCTGCCGCAGGCGACAATGGTGTGAGCGGGCATAGCACCATGCTGGATCAGGTATGTCTCGATAACAGAACGGAGATGCTTTGATTTCACCTTCCCTGCCACTTCAGGGTGGAGAAGAATATCATCACTGCCAATGCTGGATTCAGCCAGAAATGCCTCGGCTCTCTGCATGGCTCTTTTGGTCAGCCGTTCTGCCTGAGCAAGGTGTCTGATTTCAGTTTTGCTTTTCGTGACGCGCTCGCTGAAAAGGCCCTCCTCGGCAGCTTTAACATGGAATCCCCAGCCGCTTAACTGTTCGGCATGGCGCAGTGGAAAGTGGGCCGGAACCAGAATATCTGAAACGTTATGTGCCTTTAAAAAGGCTGCTGCGGTCGCAGCCAGCCCTTTTCCCCAGCCACTCGCTTGTGCACGCTCTCCCCACGGTGTCTCCAGATGGGTTTCATCCAGTCTGGACTGCTTATGCGCACGATCGACCTCAAGCGGAGAGAAGAGACCGTGCCATACGGAGCCGATTTTTACTGCGATAAACGGGTCAGGAACAAAAATACCGCTCACATAGAGCATGTCCGCATCATGTTCGGATGCGCCAATCATCAGGATAGATTTCTTCATTAGCAGGCCCTGCCACTCATTGAGTGATAACTTCCTCTTTGTCTTCAATCTCTTTCTTCTCTCTCTCCAGCAGGTCGCGAACAGTCATTGAGTCGAGGATATCATTCTGTTCACGGTTCATGCGGAAGTAGACACCTGAAAGTGTGCGGCCAATGGGCGTCTGTTGCCACGCTTCCGGAACCTCCATGGTATTGGAAGAGAGTGCCTGATAGATGGTGTTGAGGGAGAGCTTGTCTGCATCCCGACCAAGCACCCATGCACCCTGAGGGTCGTTGCTCAGCACTTGCTTCAACAGGCCCTGCTCACAAAGTCTGTCCATCATCTCCTGCAGGATATTGTCAGGCATGTCGGTTTCATGCGTGAGATCCTTCAAATGCAGACTCGCTCCGGACTGTGTGGCCTCTGCTGCACGCAGCAGAATCAGATGGGAGTAGAATTTCTGGATGCCCGGCCGGAAAAATATTCTACCCTGCTGTCGGGACTGTTCAGGGTGTTGCAGACAGAAGGCAATCTCTGCACCGATCAGCACAACAACCCAGGTAAGATAGAGCCAGATCAGAAAGAGAGGCAGTGTTCCCAGGGCTCCGTACAGTTTTTCGTAGTTAGCCAGTTCAGTAACGTAGAAGGCAAAAGCAAGTTTGGTCAGCTCAAACAGTGCACCTGCGGTGAGGCCCCCGACAATGGCATACCTGTAGGGCACCGATGTATTGGGAAGGGCAATGTAAAGTGCGGTCATGGCAACCGAAGAGATCAGCCACGGCGCAAGAAAAGGCACCTGGCTGACCATCGAGGCGCCCTCAGCCACATCCCGGATAACAGGCAGGGCAATAAAATAGGATGTAATCGTGATGGAGGCACCAATTAGAATGGGGGAGAGGGTGAGCACCGACCAGAATGTGATAAACTTTGAGAGCCATGAGCGCGCTCTTGAAATGCGCCAGATATCATTAAAGGCCTCTTCCATGGTGTTCAGCAGGGCTGTGGCAGTAAACAGCAGACCAAGAATACCGAAAATGGAGAGGGCTGTTGCCTTGCCGGCAACCTCATCAAGGTAGCCTTCGACTGCCATCTGGCTGGTTGGCAGCAGATATTCCAGCAGAGCACCACGAACATTGCCCGCTACAACATCAAAGGCCTGAAAGCTGGTGAATATGGAGAAGCCCAGAACAACCAGTGGCACAATAGCCAGCAGCGATGCATAGCCCAGTGCCGATGCGCGCTGAATACACTTATCTTCGATAAAACGCTGGATCACCCGCCAGATAAACCGGAGCAGGCCAAGGGTGTGCCTCCTCAGGGCAGGAAGACTGGCGACTTCAGCAACATCCATCTCCATTAGATGCTTCAGATGCTCTCTTACAGGTGGCGGCATGGCCTGACTTCCTCTGTCG
>JAIPJD010000068.1 GCA_021734365.1 Mariprofundaceae bacterium
CCATGCGTTGCTCTCGACAATTGCTCCTGCATTGTTCTACCTCCTGCATCCGTGCAGTCGTCGACAATTGCTCCTGCATTGTTCTACCTCCTGCATCCGTGCAGTCGTCGACAATTGCTCCTGCATTGTTCTACCTTCGCCCGTCCATGGGCTCGTACCTCCTGCGTCTGACCCACATGGATGTGGGAAATACGGAAGATTGTATGGAACAATCTCCGCCATGCAGTCGAAGCCGGGCATGACAAATCAACTTAAGCGGGGCAGCAGTGCCTCCCGGTTTTTTTATAGGTATCGTAAGCGATGTTCTGTCTGAATCAGTCACTTTTATTTAGATTCTCCTGAATGACTGCTTCCGCAGCCGAAAGCGGTCATTTAGATAAATTGAGTATTCATTTCTAGATCACTTGCCTAAGCCTCTAAGGATAATATAACAATTTTTCGGGTCGCTTTTGTAGTCCCATGAGATGATCTTGTGTGTACGCGAATCGACAACATAAAACCATTCGCACCCTGTTGAGTCCATACGGTATGTATACTTCTTTGAAACATCATTAATTGGAGTTATTTTAATTAAACTCGGTGATCCATAGCTGTGATGACCAGAGTCAATAGGCTTTCCTACTGAATCATTTACCAATGAAATAAAATACTCATGGCTGTGAATAGTACAGCTGCAGAGCAATGTTAATAATATTGGAACAGCAAATCTCACTTTCATAACAGCTGGAACGCCCTTCCTTCTGAAAAGTAATTATAGTCTAATCATTTTGAGATACCGAACGTCCGCTTTTGGCATTCATTTAGTAAATTGCGGGGTTAGTAGTTAAACGTTAAAACGGAAATGCATCACATCGCCATCCCTGACGATGTAATCCTTGCCCTCCAGACGCATCTTGCCGGCCTCTTTACACCTGGCCTCGCCACCGAGCTCGACAAAGTCACTGTAGGTGATGGTCTCGGCACGGATGAAACCCTTCTCGAAATCGGTATGAATGACGCCTGCAGCCTGAGGTGCGGTGTCACCACGATGAATGGTCCAGGCACGAACCTCTTTGACACCTGCGGTGAAATAGGTGATCAGATCAAGCAGGGTGTAGGCCTCACGAATCACGGTGTTCAGGCCCGGTTCTTCCAGGCCAAGATCGGTCAGAAATTCGGTTTTGGATTCATCATCCATCTCCACCAGTTCCGATTCAATCTGGGCAGAGACCACGGCAACGCGGGCGCCTTCACCGGCGGCATGCTCACGCACCTGATCAACATATGCATTGCCATCCGGCAGCGAACCGTCATCGACATTGGCAACATAGAGTACGGGCTTGCCGGTAAGCAGACACAGCTCACTCAGTGCTTTCTTATCGCTTTCAGACAGCCCCTGGCGGCGGACGGTGATGCCATCTTCAAGTTTCGCCAGAACGTTCCTGATGATTTCTATCTGTGCCTTTGCATCCTTGTCGCCCGTACGGGCCAGTTTTTCCACTCGCACCACTGATTTCTGCAGTGTCTCCATATCCTTGAGCATCAGCTCGGTATCGATGATCTCAATATCAGACAGCGGGTGCACCTTACCGGCAACATGGGTGACATTATCATCTTCAAAACAGCGCACCACATGGGCAATAGCGGCGCACTCACGGATGTTGGCGAGAAATTTGTTACCAAGCCCTTCACCGCTTGCTGCACCCGCGACGAGGCCGGCAATATCGACAAACTCAACCACGGCCGATTGAACTGCCTGAGGTTTCACAATATCAATCAGTGGTTTCAGACGATTGTCGGGAACAGGAACAATGCCGACATTGGGATCAATGGTGCAGAACGGGTAGTTGGCTGCCTCGGCGCCGCCACCGTTCAGGGCATTGAAGAGGGTCGATTTGCCCACATTGGGTAGTCCGACGATTCCGATACTGAGTGCCATTTAATAATCCTCTTTTTTTACCACTAAGGCACTAAGGCACCAAGTGTTTTGAAATTCGTTCAAATTCGGCCTTTTACCTTTGTGACTCTGTGTCTTTGTGGTTAATCAGTTGTCCCCAAAGCCAGGTGGATGCGGTTGGCTGCTTTGTCAGCTTCACCATCCAGAATGGCCTCGATTTCCGGAAGCAGGGCATCAAATACAATATTTTCCGATGCGCGGTCTGTCTCTGAAGCCTTGCCCAGAACCCAGGGGCTTACCTCACCGAACTCCGGTCTCCCGATACCAATTTTGATGCGGGTGTAGTTGGCACCATCCAGATGCTGGTTCAGAGACTTCAAGCCGTTGTGGCCGCCATGGCCGCCGCCTTTTTTGATGCGGAATTTTCCGGCTGGAAGGTCGAGATCATCATAAACCACAAAAATATCTGATGTCGCCACCTGATAGTAGCGGGCCAGCTGACCCACAGCCTCACCACTGTGATTCATGAAGGTTTGCGGTTTAACGAGCATCACTTTTTCGTCCGGGAGTTCCCAGTTACAGCTCTCCACACGAAAACGAGGGGCTGCGGCAAAGCGCAGCCCCTCATGATTGGCTAAAACGTCAAGAAACCGGAAACCGATGTTATGACGTGTGTCCTGGTATTTGTCGCCGGGATTACCGAGTCCAACCAGAAGTTGCATGCTTTACTCTTCAGAAGACTCTGTTGCTTCTTCGCCAGCTTCCTCAGCACCCTCTACAGCTTCAGCACCCTCTACAGCCTCAGCGTCAGGCTCAGCTTTCTTCGGTGCAGCCAGGTTGATCACGGTGAAATTCACATCGTGAACAATGGATGCGCCTTCAGGAAGTGTTACGTCGTCAATATGAACGCTGTCACCGATTTCCAGGTTGGAGCAATCGATTTCAATGTGTTCAGGGATTGCATCTGCACGGGAGGTAACTTCCAGTGTATGGCGAACAATATCAAGCAGGCCACCCTCGGAAATGCCCGGGCATTTTTCATAGTTAATGGCAACAACAGGTACTTCAACGTGTACGGTATCCGAAGAGCTTACACGGAAGAAATCCAGGTGCTTGGGTGTATCATAGATTGGATCCCACTGTGAATCTTTCAACAGTACAGTGTTTTTTCCACGAGAGCCTTTTACATTGACTTCAAGCATAGAGGTAAAGAAGTGCTCATCTTTCATCATCTTGGCAGTATCGTTATAATTAAGAACGATTGGCAGATCCTGCTTGCCGCCGCCATAGATAACTGCAGGTATTTTGCCTGCACGACGAAGGCGGCGTGTTTCGGCCTTGCCGGTTTTTTCGCGAAGCTCAGCTTCAAGTACATAATCAGTCATAACAATACTCCAGATAAAAATGATCCGACGGGTCTACCCGTGATGGATGTTCAGGCAGTTCCTGCCCGAAGGCGGCGCACTCTATGGATTTTCCTGCGATATGGAAGGGGTTTGGTTTGTTTGACCCGGCTACAGGCTCCTGCCTTCTGCCTTACACGCTGCGCAAGAGCGCGGTCTTGCGCAGCTTACGAACGCATTGCATTCGTTCGCCCCACATCCTGTGGGTAAAAAGAGGCTTTTTGATGTGCCCACCCATGGACGGGTGGCGGCGGAACATCGTGAAGCCGTGAGCATAGGGGGATAAATCAGCAGGATAGCTGATTTAGAAGGGCTTTAGACCACCGAAAGGTGAGAGCCCATGGATGGGCTCGAATCACATGTGCCGCCGGAGCGATTCAAGCAAAAGGCAGGAGCCTTTTGCGGGTGTATCATCAGTCGTAGAGGCTGCTGATTGAGCGAGCATCGTAGATACGCTTGATAGCCTCACCCATGAGAGGGCCGATGCCGATGATGCGTACTTTACCGCTATCCAGAACAGCCTGAGGCTGGCGAATGCTGTCAGTGACAACCAGTTCATGAATCTCTGATTCAGCAAGCCGCTGTGCTGCAGGACCGGAAAGCACGCCATGGGTTGCATAAGCGGAGACCCTGGTCGCACCATTTTCCAGCAGGGCTTCAACGGCACTGCAAAGGGTGCCGGCAGTGTCCACCATGTCATCAATAAGAATGCAGTGTTTGCCTTCAACCTCACCGATGATGTTCATGACCTTGGCGACATTGGGAGCAGGGCGACGCTTATCCACAATCGCCATGTCGGCATGCAGCTTGCTTGCCATGGCCCGGGCACGAACCACACCACCGACATCCGGAGAAACAATAATGATGTCATCAAGATCGTTGTTCCCGGCCACGTCATCGGCAAACAGTGGCCCTGCAAAGATATTATCCACCGGGATATTAAAGAACCCCTGTATTTGCCCTGCGTGCAGATCCATGGTGAGGACCCGGGTTGCACCGGCTGTTGTCAGCATATCGGCAACCAGCTTGGCAGAAATCGGCGTGCGCCCGGCACTTTTTCGATCCTGTCTGGCATAGCCGAAGTAGGGAATGACCGCACAGATATAATGTGCAGAGGCCCGCTTGGCAGCATCAATGGCTATGAGCAGCTCCATCAGATTGTCATTGGCAGGCGCTGATGTGCTTTGAATAAAGAAAACATCATGACCGCGAATACTTTCTTGAAATTGAAGAAAAATTTCACCGTCAGAAAATCTCTGGGTATGAACCCTGCCGGGCGGAATGGCAACCTGGTCACAGATAGCGTGTGATAGTTCCGGATTGGAAGTACCGGAAAAGAGTCGAAGACGCCTTTTAATCATGCCCGATGCTCCTGATTGTTAGTTTTCAATCTCAAACTTTGCCGTAATTGGCCGGCAATTCCAACTGATTCAAAAAAAAGCCATTCAACGGCTTGATTAACTGGCTGGGGCGGCAGGATTATTCGGCACTATATGCCTCACCCTTTCAGGGCCGGTGGCGCTCCGCTCCCCCGTTCCCTCGCATGCTCGGGTCGAACCTGCGCTTCTCATCCTGCCTTCGCATGCCTGGCCGATAATTCTTATCAACCAGACAGCATATGGCTGGGGCGGCAGGATTATTCGGCGCCATGCGCCTCACCCCTTCGGGGCCGGTGTCACTCCGCTCCCCCGTTCCCTCGCATGCTCGGGTCGAACCTGCGCTTCTCATCCTGCCTTTGCATGCCTGACCGATAATTCTTATCAACCAGACAGTATATGGCTGGGGCGGCAGGATTCGAACCTGCGCATGACGGGATCAAAACCCGCTGCCTTACCGCTTGGCTACGCCCCAATTTTCATACTTTCCAGTGGATGCCTGTTAAGCAGCCTTCCAACATGTGTCCAGGTAGCCAGACCCCTCTCCAGCAGCATGCTGGCTGCGGCCTCTGCCTCATGCCGGTTCTCAAACAGAGCAACAGATGTTGATCCACTCCCGCTCATCCAGGCCATTTCCGAGACGCTTCGCAGCTCTTTTAAGAGCTCATCCACCTCAGTGGAGAGAGAGGATGCACAGGCTTCAAGATCATTGTCACCGATGGCCGGGGCCGGGTTGGCGCGGATGGTATCGGTGACATCATTATGGGTCAATGCAACGGCTGCGCTTGCCTGCCGGTCATAGCAGTTGAACACTTCCGGGGTGGAGAGACCGACGCCGGGATAGGCAAGAAGAATGAAGCCTGCGGGTAGCGCCCGGGGGTAATCAGAGAGTTGCTCACCTATACCTTTAGCCAGACTGGCTCTTTCAAACAGAAAGCATGGAATGTCAGCGCCGAAGGGTGCAGCGAATTTCATCAACGCTTCTTTGGAGCATTTCACGCCCCAGTGGTTATTGGCGACCATAAGGGCTGTCGCCGCATCCGATGAGCCTCCACCCAGTCCTGCCCGGTCGGGAAGACGTTTATCAATATGGATAGAGAGCCCCGAAGAGAGGCCGTGCTGTTGACGAAATGCATCCAGAACTCTGTAGGCCAGATTGAGTTCTCCATTCAGGCGGGGATTGGAACATGTTACACTCAATGTATCAGCCGGAGATATGGTAAGCTCATCGGCAACATCGACATAGGCGAAGCTGGTGTCCAGTTCGTGATAGCCGCTTTCAAGCGTGGCAGTTACCTTCAGATACAGGTTAATCTTTGCCGGAGCGGAATATTTCATGGCTGAATCAACAGGGTGGCTTTTCTGCCATGGCTTATATCGCTGATCTCAAGCCTTTTAAGCGCATCAACCCACTTAAGCAGCACCAGTGTGCCATCTATTTTTCCTCTCCACAGATTAGGCTGTTGCGCTTTAAAAGCGTGCGGAATTCTGCCGTTAAGAATCATGGCCAGCTGCTGTGGTGGAAGGATGATTCCCATAGACTGAAGTTGCCTGTTATCAATAAGCTCCCAGCCCTTAACTGGGCTCTGATTATCTGCCATCTGTATCCGTTCACCTTCCCAGGAGACCAGAATAATACGGTTGCTGGCTGCGTGGGTTAGTCGAACCTGACCTCTGTCGGGTTCGCCATTCCAGTGAATTGTAGCCTGCCACCGGCGCGTGGGCTCAATGACAATCAGTCTGCCTGTGAAGTTTTTGTAGGGGCCAATTGATGAAGCCGTTTCATGCTTTTCGATGGTTGCGCAGGCACTTATCAGAAATGTAATCAGGATTATTCCAATGTTCGCCGGAATCCTCATTTTCCGTTCAGGCCCTCGGCAATTTTTCTCTTTATAAGTCCGGGGTTGTCATGTTTCAGCTCCAATGCCTTTTTCCAGCTGTCGCGGGCCCTGACCCTGGCATCTTTTTTCCAGAGCATATCACCCATATGATCATGCATGACGGGGTCATCGGATATAAGAGTCAGGGCTTTGGTCTGGGTTTCGATGGCCCTGTCATACTCTCCACGTTGATAATAGACCCAGGCCAGAGAGTCGAGGTAGTAGCCATCATCCGGTTTTTCGTTCAGTGCCCTGCGAATCAGTGCCTCAGCCTCGTAGAGATTGATCTTCTGCTCCGCATAGATGTAACCGAGAAAATTGAGCCCTTCCGGATTTTTCGGTTCCATTGCGAGAAACTTCTTCAGGCTGCTCTCAACCTCTTCATACTCTTTGAAATGCTCATGGGCGACTGCCCGATTAAAAAGGAGTCTCGGTGGAAGATCGGAGAGTGACAGTGCCGCCTCGGTCTCCGTTAGAAGTTTACGGTATTTCTGCTGATTGAAATAGATGTTGGAGAGCAGCATATAGGCATCGGCTGCATCACTAAAATCGGAAATGATTACTTTTACCCGTTTTTCAGCGGCATCAACATTTTTTGCCATAAACTCCATGCCGGCAAGACGGAGTTGTGCATCTACATAAGCCGGGCTTCTCTTATCAATCTGTTTGTAGAGTTTTTCCGCCTCCCCTCCGCGGTCAAGGGCCTCCAGGCAGGCAGCCAGATAGAAACGTGACTGGTCATCCGGTGCGTTTTTCAGAATTTTTTGAAACTGGCTGGCAGCATTCTCATAATCCTTAAGCTGGTAGTAGAGCAGGCCAAGTGCTGAAAGCGCTTCTCTGTTGCCTCCGGTGTCCCGGACAAGGCCCTGATAGATGGTAATGGCTTCCCTTGTGCGCCCTGACTGCAGGAGAAAGCGACCGAGTGCGTTGCGTGCAAGAATGGCTTGAGGATTTGTTTCAATATAGTTCCTGAGAAGCTGTTCAGCCCGTGCGCTGTTGCCCTGTTGAAGTGCAATCTGGTGGAGAAGCAGCACAGGCGTTTCATCATCAGTATCAAGTTTCTGCATTGCTTCGAGGGCTTTGACGGCATCGTCGGTACGACTCTGGCGCATAAAGAGTTCGGCCTGAATCTTTCTTATCTCCGGAACATCATTGATTTCAACAGCCTCATTGATAGAGAGGTGAGCCTCATCCAGACGCTTGAGCCCGGCCAGAAGCGTGATGTGAATCATTCGGGCACCGGTCAGCTCGGGTTGCGTGGCCAACAGCGTAGACAGGGTATCGAGAGCCTCATCACTCTCCCCTGAGATAGCCATGGCTCTGGCCTGGAGAATAAAAGGATAGGCCTCTTCCGCATTGGTTGCACTCAGCGCCTTACTGTCTCCCAGCACGGCATTGATGTGAATGGTTGCCTGCTCAGCCCGGTTTACCTGTAAAAGCAGTTCTGCAAGCTGTAGCTGAAGCTCTCTCTGCTGCGGCTGCTTTTCCACCAGAGGTGTAAGGAACTGGATAGCAAGCTCGCGTTGGCCATGACGAAGTGCATCCTGTGTTGCCAGGTAGAGGAAATCTTCATTCATCTGGCTGAGTGGAGCAGGAGCTTCAGTGATACGCTTCTGAGCGGGGGCAACTTTTCCGGCTGTAGTGCAGGCCGTGAACATGATGCACAGGAGTGTTAGTAGCAGGCTGTTATAAATCATTATCAGGAATGCTTAACCAATAGCGGCTGAAACCTGCTTCTATCCCTGTTCAGAGTCCAGAAGAGGATGTCGGCAACCTCTCCATCGCAGATGCTGACAATCGGATAGACAAAACCCTCCCAGGCACTCTCCAGATCGGTCGGGGAGGGTTTAGCCGGGCAATCGGGGTGAGAGTGAAATACACCGATAATCTCCCGGCCGGTTCCCCGCAGTTCGCGATCAACATTCCGGTATCCAGCCGGATCAAGCTGAAAGCGGTCCGCGGCTCGCTCTTTATTAAGATTTTCAATCTGTCGAGCCTCATCAACCTGCCAGCCATTGTTGCAGGTCCCGATCAACAGCCCACAGGCTTCAAGGGGATAATACTTTTTTGCAGCCTCCTGCATGCTGTTCAGGGCGGATGGCGAGAGGCGGCACACCTCTGAGGGGCCGGTCTCATCGAGTATTGCGAGGTATTCAGGGCTCTTAAACCGTTCAGGCTCGTGCATGGTTGGCTATCCTCTCTCTGCTTGCCGGTGATATCAAAGTTTTCTATTTTTAAAGGTGTTTTCCGGCCAGCCGGAGTCTGCATGCATTGCAGTTGTCATCATCATGGATGTCGATCAGATCACCTTTGAGTAACGAACCTCTTCCTGCTTTTTGCGCAGGTGTTCATCAAAAAGCATGGCAATGTTACGAATCAGCATCCGGCCTGCCGGCAGTACATCGAGATGGCTCTCCCGCAGTGCAACAAGACCATCTTCCTGCATCGGCTTCAGGTCATCCAGTGCATCGGAGAAGTGGGCCCTGAAGTTGATGTCGAACAGCTTCTCTACAGCGTTGAAGTCAAGTGAGAAATCACACATCAGTCGCATGATGACATGGCGACGAAGATGATCCTCTTCAGTCAGCGTATAGCCTCTGAAAACGGAAAACCGGTCGGTACTGATTGCTTCGGTATAGGCATCCATCTCTTTGGCATTCTGGAAGAAGCTGCCTCCAACATAGCCGATTGATGTCAGTCCAATGCCGATCAGGTCGCAGTCGGAGTGCGTCGAGTAGCCCTGGAAGTTACGATAAAGCTTACCCTCACTCTGAGCGATGGTCAGTTCATCATCCGGTTTACCGAAGTGATCCATGCCGATAAATTTATATCCGGCATCAAGCAGGCGTTTGATGCTGTGCTCAAGAATATCGAGCTTCTGCTGTGGCGATGGAAGCTGTTCCACATTGATGCGACGCTGCGGCATGAACATGTGTGGCAGATGGGCATAGTTGAAAAGTGCAATCCGATCCGGAGAGAAGTCGATAATGGTGGAAAGGGTTCTGTCAAATGTCTCCACACTCTGGAGCGGCAGGCCATACATCAGATCGATATTCATCGATTTAAAACCGTAGGCACGGGCCTCTTTCAGGACGCGCAATGTCTCCTCTTTGGATTGAATGCGGTTTACGGCCTTCTGTACATCAGGATCAAAATCCTGAACACCCATCGACATACGGTTGAAGCCGGTCTCACGAAGCACTTTAACAGTCTCTTCAGAACACTCACGCGGGTCCATCTCGATACCGTACTCACCCTCTTCATCGGAAACAAACGTGAATCGATCACGCAGATGAGCCATGAGTCGACGCAGCTGATCCTCATTGAGGAATGTGGGCGTGCCGCCGCCAAAGTGCAGCTGGGTTACAGCTCTGGAATTGCCGATATGGGCAGCAACCAGATCAATCTCTTTCAGAAGCAGTTGCAGGTATGGTTCAGCACGCTCGTACTGCCTGGTAACAATCTTGTTGCAGCCGCAGTAATAGCAGACGGTATTACAGAAGGGGATGTGGATATAAAGTGATAGCGGCCCATCCACTCTGCCGGCTGCCTTCAGTGTTTCGGCATAGGTTTGGCCATTAATGCCTTCATGAAACATGGGCGCTGTCGGATAAGAGGTATAACGGGGCCCTGCCTGATCATATTTCCTGATCAGATCAAGGTTAAAAAGAGAGGCAGCCCCCGCTCCGGAAGAGAGGGGGCTGCCGTTGTTTGAGCCGGTCACTTACTGTTTTCCCTTAGGTAGCTGATGATATCCTGAACATCATCGGATGAGAGTTTCTTGATGGCATCACGGCCCTCACGATCAACATGTCGTCCATGGCGGATACGCAAGTCGAGCATGTGATCATCCAGATCAGATATCTTTTTATTTCTGACTG
>JAIPJD010000069.1 GCA_021734365.1 Mariprofundaceae bacterium
CAAGGATAAAAGCATAAAGGCAATCAAAACCATTAGTCGTGTTGGGGCTCGGGTTGGGATAAAAGTTCTGACTGCAGGCGTATTAGATGAAACAGTATTTGAAGACACAAAGACAATTAAAGACGTGGCCGGTGAGGCGTCAGAACTGTTAGATAACTATGTAAAGAATCGATTGGAGGGGGTTGAACAGGATAAAAAAACCTTAGTTGAGTTTAAATTATATTTAGAGACACTTTCTAAGAATATTGGAGCCGATCACCCTCTTGTTTTTATCATAGATGAACTAGACAGGTGTAAACCCCCGTTTGCATTAAAAACCCTTGAGATAGTAAAGCACTTATTTTCTGTTCCAAATATTGTTTTCGTGTTGGTTATGAATAGAACGCAGATTGAAGAATCAATTCGATGCGAATATGGACAAGGCGTGGATGCTTCTTTGTATCTTCAAAAGTTCGTTGGTTTATGGGCACATCTGCCAAAATTATACGAGGGGAGCTCTTCAGATAGTAGGATTTATATGGCAAATGCCCTTGATCGAATGGAGTTCAATGCTGCCACTAGGGATCAACTTGATGGCAAAGAAATTTTGGAAGAGTTATCAGAACATTACAATTTATCGCTTAGATCTATTGAAAGGTCGTTAACGAATTTTTCGATCATTCAAAATGCTTACCCCAATCTAGAAGGCTCACTACAAATTCTTGTTGCGTATTTATCAATTGTGAAAGCTATTTATCCTGATGTTTATAAGAAACTAGCAAAAAACAAAATAACATATGACGAATTAATCATAGAAACTGAAATACAAGACTTAAGATCGAGAACTCGTGATGACTTCCCAGATGGTCACATCCTTAAGTGGATGCTTCGCTCTACATTCTACTCTGGAAAACAAATACAAGATTATATGGCACAGCAAGACATCTCAGATGATACGTGGATATTTCAATGTAATGCAAAAAGTGTATGTAAATGGATGGACTCTTTCGAAGTTAAGTAAATATTAGTTTGCCCATCATCGAATGACCGTTTGACATGAATGCCGGAAGCGGTCATTCACAAGTGAATACACATAGTCTATATTCTTTTTCTAAGGGGCAGGGTTTTTTTTGATTTGTAGACTCTTACGTTGCCAAGGTGGGCCCAGCTCTGTGATTGCATTATTAATATGCAATAAGGGGTGGGTATGATTAGGATCCAAATTGGGGATATGGAAAGGGAACTTGCTAGTGCCGATGAGCATTGGATCAACCAGCAGATTAATCGCCGCCGAGCGGATAAACAGACGGTTTGTGTAAAAATAACCATCCACAGGGGTGACTTGGATATGGTTCTGGCCACTCCAACTTGTGGAGCCGGAGGAGGTGGAGGCAGGCCTCCTCGTCCTAAAGAAAAGGAGGTGTTCGGCCTCTGGAATCAAAGAGGCCTAGACAATATGGACTTTACTGGCGGTAACTTGGTAGCATTTCTTAAACAGCTTAAACGCTTCTTATAGGCTAGGTAAGGGCGGAAATATAATGGTCAATCTATTCTTCTCATATTCGCATAAGGATGAGGAACTCCGCAACGAGTTAGAGAGCCACTTAGCATTACTAAAACGGCAAGGGGTGATCTCCTCTTGGCATGATCGTCGTATCACTGCTGGTAGTGATTTCGATCAAACTATTAGCTCCGAACTTGAGTCTTCTCAAATCATATTGCTTCTAGTTAGCGCTCATTTTCTCTCATCGGATTATTGCTACGAGAAAGAGATGACGCACGCCCTAGAGAAACACGAAGATGGTAGCGCAGTGGTAATCCCTGTGATTCTGCACCCTTGTGATTGGCATTCTGCCCCCTTCGGTAGTTTGAGGGCTACGCCTACAGATGGGAAAGCTGTCTCGATGCACGCCAATCAGCATGAGGCCTTCGCCATTATTGCGAAGGATGTTCGCGAAGCTGCCAAGTTAGTTCCGGTGCAGGAATCGAAGCCCTCTGGAACGGAGTGTCGTGTGGATTCTATAGCACAGGATCCACAGGGAGATCGCTCGAGCAATCTAAGAATTAAGCGAAAATTCGATGACCACGAACGAGACGAGTTTTTAGAAGATAGCTACGAGTACATAGCGCGTTATTTTAATGGATCTCTACTGGAACTATCCACACGTAATCCTCACATTAAAACACGGTTTAAGCGGTTGAGCGAAACAAGTTTCTCTGCTTTCATTTATGATGGCGGAGAGCGAGTTTCCGAATGCTCCATCTGGTATGGAGGGGATGGCTTTGGATCCCGCGGAATAGCCTACTCCCAGTCCGGTGAAATCCAGAGAAACAGCCTCAATGAGTCTATTAGCGTTGTAGATGATGGATATACTCTACAACTCAAGCCAATGGGCATGCAGATATTCGGGGACCATCGTGGGAGTCCCTTGTCACAGCAAGGCGCAGCTGAGTATTACTGGAGCATATTTGTCAGACCATTACAGGAATAGCGATACCTCGGTCCACGACGTTTGCTGGTTGTATGATGCCGCATATTTTGGTGCTGTTGGCGTGTTCTGTAGCGTTCCATTACAACGTAGTGATTTGACCTGTGGGGTAAAGTACAATGAAGGAACTCAATGAAATGATCAAGGAACTATCTTTCCTATCTAATCGACACAATTCTTTTAAGAATATTTTTAACAAATTTCAACGAGACATAGATCATCTGCAATCTGATACCTTCCCAATTAAATATATATCGTTGAATCATGTGTCTGATGACAAAACTATTATCTCATTTATTGGTAGAACCTATGAGTTAAATTTTTCAAGCTGTATGGTTGATGGAGTTTTTAATGGAAAAATATCAGCGTCACGTGTTATAGATGACGACAACGCTAATGAAATCGCCAGCATTACATACAATGGAGAATCAGTGGTTGATGTGGAAGCACCACAAGGAGAAGACCCCATTACATTAGTCTCAGATGTTTGCTGCTTTAACCTTGTTCTTAATTGGCTATCAAGTGAAATCAACACATAACAAACGGGTCAAGTTCGCCCCACGCGGCCGTGGGGACTTCGCTAATCATTAGACCACTTCGAGGCAAACATAGATTGATTTATCAATCTGTAGAGGCTAATTACTGAATGACTGCTTTTGGCCGGAAGCAGTCATTCGGGGAAATAAAATTCAGTCTATCCAGCCTTTGAGATGAGCATTGGCAATTTCTGCCAGCGCCCTGATATGTTTTCCATTGGCATTCAGCGCCGGGATATAATTAAACTCGCTGCCGCCCGCCTCAAGAAAGTAGTCGCGATTCTCTACCTCGATCTCTTCAATCGTCTCAAGACAATCGGATGAAAAACCGGGACAGATTACATCAACATGGCCGACACCCTCTGCACCCCAGGTTTTAAGTGTCTCATCGGTGTATGGCTTCACCCACGCTTCCCTGCCGAACCGGGATTGAAACGAGACAAGCCACTCCTCCTCCTTCAACGCCAGTGCCTCTGCCAGCAGGCGTCCTGTCTTTCTGCACATGCAGGGGTATGGATCGCCGTTATCAAAATAACGCTGTGGAATGCCGTGAAATGAGATCAGCAGCCGATCAGGCTTTCCATGCGCATCCCACTGTTTGCGGACACTGGCGGCCAGCGCATCGATATAGGCAGGGTGATCGTGGTATGAGCTGACCATGCGCAGCTCAGGCACCCGGCGCCACTGCCTGAACTCATCAGCCACGGCATCAAATGTCGAACCTGTCGTCGCTGCGGCATATTGCGGATAAAGCGGAAACACCAGAATTTTTGTGCACCCCTTCTCTCTCAGCCTCTGCAAAGCCGATGCGATGGATGGATTGCCATAACGCATTGCCAGCTCAACATGAACATCATCACCCAGCAGCTCCTGCAACCCTTCCTGCTGATCAAGACTATGCACCATCAGAGGTGAACCCCTGTCAGTCCAGACACTCCGGTAAGCCATGGCAGACTTCGCAGGGCGGATATTGAGAATGACAGCGTTGAGAATCAGCCACCATTTCCAGCGGGGCTCTTCTACAACCCGTGGATCCCAGAGAAACTCTTTCAGATAACGTTTCAACGCCGCTTTGGTCGGTTCATCCGGTGTGCCAAGGTTGGTCAGCAGGATACCTGTTGAAACCTGATCTTCATGTTTGAAGCTGCTTTTAGCTGTAAACGTCACCCCACCACTCCTGATCCCTCAATTTCAATTTGAAACCATATCCACAAGCAATAGACAAGGGAACCTCTGAACAATTCAGAGGTTCTGTGAACTAACTTAGCAGATCAACCATACGCCGGCCAAGCAGCGTCGGATTATGCTCAACAACAACACCAGCGGCCTCCAGCGCTGAAAACTTGGCTTCAGCCGTGCCCTTACCACCTGAGATAATGGCGCCGGCATGGCCCATACGTTTACCCTCCGGTGCTGTCGCTCCGGCAATAAAGGCAACCACAGGCTTGTTCACATGTTTATGGATGAATTCAGCGGCATTCTCCTCATCCGATCCACCGATCTCACCAATCATCACCACACCATCGGTGTCCGGATCAGCTTCAAACAGACGCAGCGCATCAATAAAATCCATGCCATGGATCGGATCGCCGCCCATGCCGATACAGGTGCTCTGGCCCAGCTTTGTCCGGGTCAACTGATCAACCGCTTCGTATGTCAATGTGCCTGAACGTGAAACCACACCGATACGCCCGGGAAGATGAATGTGCCCCGGCATGATACCGATCTTGCACTCACCCGGCGTGATGATGCCGGGGCAGTTCGGCCCTATCAGCACCGCATCGCTGCCCTTCAGGTGATCCTTTACCTTCAGCATATCCAGCACAGGGATTCCTTCGGTAATACAGGCGATCACCCTGATGCCGGCATCAGCGGCTTCGATAATGGCACCCGCCGCAAACGGCGGTGGCACATAGATCACCGAGGCATCAGCACCCGCCTCGCTAACCGCTTCGGCTACCGTGTTGAAGACAGGCCGGTGCAGATGAACCTGCCCGCCCTTCTTCGGCGTCACGCCACCAACAAAATTGGTGCCATAGGCAATCATCTGAGTGGAGTGGAAGGTACCCTGTTTGCCGGTAAAGCCCTGGCAGATCACGCGAGTATCTTTATTAACCAGCACGCTCATCTCGCACCTCCATGTACTCGACCCTTCGGGCGGGAAGACCGTACCCCAGGGCACCCTCTCTGCCGTAAGCGGCATTCACCTCGTGCAATTTTTCTGTCCTGAAAAATTGTCATCTCGTACCTCCGTGTGATTCAGGGCGTCCATGCCCTTCACCCTCTGGGCGACCTACGGCCGTCCAAACGACAATCCTGCCTTTTTGTACTCGACCCTGCGGGCGGGAAGACCGTACCCCAGGGCACCCTCTCTGCCGTAAGCGGCATTCACCTCGTGCAATTTTTCTGTCCTGAAAAATTGTCACCTGATCGCCTGCGCCGCCAGCGTCGCTGCCTGATCAAGATCATCGGCCCACTGCACATCAAGCCCGGCATCGTGAATCAGTTTGCGCCCCTCCTCTTCATTGGTGCCGACAAGCCGCATCACCACAGGTACCCGCATCGGATGTGTCCTGACCGCTTCAAGCAGGCCGTTGGCAATAATGTCGCAACGGACAATGCCGCCAAAAATGTTAACCAGCACCGCTTTCACATGATCATCGGTAAAGAGCAGCTTAAACGCCTCTCTCACTGCCTCAATGGTTACACCGCCTCCCACATCAAGGAAGTTGGCAGGCTTTTCTCCTTTCAACTGAATAATATCCATTGTCGCCATGGCGAGCCCCGCCCCATTAACCATGCAACCGATATTTCCATCCAGCGCAATGTAGTTGAGCCCCGATTTAGCCGCCTCGGTTTCACGCGGATTCTCTTCATCAAGATCACGCATCGCCACCACATCCTGCTGGCGGTAGAGCGCATTATCATCAATCGAGATTTTGGCATCCAGAGCAAAGTGCCCATCACCGGTTAACACCAGCGGATTGAGTTCCAGCAGGCTCGCATCACGCCCGACAAAAAGTCGATAAAGATTTTTTGTAAGCTTGAAAAATTCATCGCTCACCCCTTCAGGAAGATTGAGAAAAGCCGCCATCCGATCCGAAAGCTCTCTGTTAACGCCTGCATGAATATCGACAGGCAGTGTAAGAATCTTCTCAGGAGCAGTCGCGGCTACCTGTTCAATGTCCATACCACCGGACGGGCTCACTACAAAAGCAACCGCTTCCGCCTCACGATCCACGAGCAGGCTTAGATAGAACTCATGATCAATATCCAGCCCCTCTTCGATGTAGACCTTATTCACCACTTTGCCGGCTCCACCCGTCTGTTTGGTGACCAGCTTCATGCCTATCATCTCTTTGGCAGCATTACGAACCTCGTCAATGGATTTACATACCCGCACACCCCCGGCCTTGCCACGCCCGCCGGCATGAATCTGGGCCTTTACCACCCAAACGGAGCCCCCCAGTGCATTGGCCGCGGCAACAGCCTCATCCGCATTCAGTGCCAGCTTGCCGGATGGCACCGGAACGCCAAACTCCGCCAGTAACCATTTCGCCTGGTATTCATGAATATTCAATGTTTATCTCTCCATACGGCAGTCGGGCTCCTGCCCTCCGCCTTTTACGCACAGAGAAAAAAGCGATTTTCACTGTGCTCACTAAAGCCGCCCATCCCTGGGCGGGAAATCATACCTTCTTCCATACGCAGCCGGGGATTTCCAAGGGTCATCCCTGCCCTCACCTTTCAGGCGGCTTGCAGCCGTCCAAACGGCAATCCTGCCTTTTTGTCCTGCCCTCAACAATTCACTCCAGTGGTCCAGGCAAAAGAGAGGAATGACTCTTACGAATCAACTATTCAGCAGGCTGTCCACCTGCCCGACCAGCTCTTTTACAGAGTCCAGCGAACGCTCAATAGCAGCCCTCTCGTCACCAATCAGGTCAAGCTCAATGACACCCTCCATGCCGCCACCACCCAGCTTGCAGGGAACGCCCATGTAATAACCATTGATGCCATATTCACCTTCGAGATAAGCGGCGCAGGGAAGGATGCGATTCTTATCTTTCAAAATCGCTTCTGCCATCTCAATCACAGCCGCGGCTGGCGCATAAAATGCAGAACCTGTCTTAAGCAACTGCACGATTTCAGCACCACCCTGTGCAGTTCGTTCACAAATCTGAGCCACCTCATCCTCATTCAACAATTCTGTGATCGGGATACCCCCCACTGTTGAATAACGCGGTAGTGGCACCATCGTATCACCGTGCCCACCGAGCACGAAGGCGGAGACATCGCCAATGGAAACATCAAGCTTTTCGGCAATGAACGAGCGCATACGGGCAGAGTCCAGAACACCGGCCATACCAATCACCTTCTGGCGGGGGAAGCCGGAAACCTGTTTGGCGGTATAAACCATCGCATCCAGAGGGTTGGTCACCACAAGAATGATGCACTCCGGTGAGTAAGCAACAATCTTGCGCGTCACATCGGCAATAATCTTCACATTGGTAGCCAGCAGATCATCCCGGCTCATACCGGGCTTGCGTGCAATGCCTGCGGTAATAATCACCAGATCCGAGTCCGCTGTATCAACATAGTCCTGTGTGCCGGTTACCGAGACATCATAACCCTGAATGGGTGACGCCTCATACATATCAAGTGCCTTGCCCTGCGGGACACCTTCCATGACATCAAGCAGCACGATATCACCAAGTTCTTTCTGGGCGGCCAGAAATGCTGCCGTTGCTCCGACATTGCCTGAGCCGACAACCGTCAGCTTCTTTCGTTGAAAATAGGTGTTGTCTCCACGAACCACTCCGGACCACCGCATAATCTGACTCCCTGAAATGAAATTTAAGGATACTCTGAAAAACTCAGAGTATCCGTGCAGGCCATGGATGGCCTGCCAAATCAGGAACGTAAGTGCCTGATTTGTAAGCAAAAGCAAAACCGCGTTTTTGTCTTTGCGTACTGAATAACCACACGGATGTGGTTATTCAGAGGTTCCTTAACTCTTGCCGCCTATGAAGATAGACTCGCCATCATGGCTTGTCGAACATCAGATGATGATCATATCAACAACCTTGAAAAACTGAACCCGACTCTACTGCCGGATGCGGTCATCCGGCTATGCCGCCAGCTGAAAAGTCTGGGTGGCAGTGCCTGGCTTGTCGGTGGCGCAGTGCGCGACCTTACACTGGGAATCCCTCTGAAAGACATTGATATTGAAGTCTTCGGCCTTGATGCGGAACTGCTCAACAGCCATTTGCAGGAAATTGGCCGCACTGAACATGTCGGCAAACAATTCGGGGTAACCAAGTTCTGGACTCAGGGGCATGAAATCGATATTTCCCTGCCACGGACTGAAAAGAAAACCGCTCTCGGGCATCGTGGGTTTGATGTTATACCGGATCCGGACATCTCTCCTGAAACAGCATCACTGCGCCGTGACTTCACCATCAATGCCATGATGTATGACCCGATTGAAAACAGGCTGCTGGATTTTCATCATGGAAGAGATGATCTTGCCCAACGTATCCTTCGCCACGTCTCCCCGGCCTTTGCAGAAGATCCATTACGGGTGCTTCGAGGCATGCAGTTTGCTGCCAGGTTCAGCCTTACCATGGATCCGGAAACCACCGAACTGTGTCGGAGTCTGCTGGCCGAAGCAGAGACACTGCCAATCTCCAGAATCTGGTGTGAATGGCAGAAATGGGCCTGCTCAGACCACCCCTCTTATGGATTGCGTGCACTGAGAGAGAGCGGCTGGATCAGGCTCTACCCTGAGCTTGAAGCCCTGCTCGACTGCCCTCAGGACCCTGCATGGCATCCGGAAGGTGATGTCTGGGGACACACCTGTCAGGTGGTGGATCAGGCAGCACGGATCACAACCCGCTACCGGTGGGGAAGTGAAATCCGTGAACTAATGCTCTTCTCCGCGCTCTGCCATGATCTGGGAAAACCTCCATGCACCATCACCGACGAGAAGGGAATCATTCGCTCTCCGGGGCACAGCAGGGAGGGAAAGGCACACACCAGTTCACTCCTGAAACGGATTGGTGCACCGAAAAGATTGGAACAATTCCTGCTTCCTCTGGTGCAGGAGCATATGACTCACCTGCATGGCGAGCCTACACCGAGGGCTATCCGCCACCTGGCAGCGCGTCTGGATCCGGCCAGTATCGAACTGTGGGAAGCCCTTGTAGAGGCTGATGCCTCAGGCCGCGCACCGTCACCGGCTTCACGCCCTGCCCAATCATGGCTGCAACAGGCTGAATTGATGACTTACGAACAGCAGAAGCCGGCTCCAATTGTAACAGGTAAGCTGCTACAGGAACTTGGTGTTCAACCCGGCATAAAAATGGGTGAGCTCATTGATACGGCCTACCAGGCCCAGCTTGACGGGGCTTTTGATAACAGGAAAAAAGCAGTGCTATGGTGTATGCAAAGAGATAACAACTGCATGCCTGAAAATTCGCTAAAAACCGAGTGATTTGCTCGTATATAATGGCCCTTGCGATAGCAAAAATAAGGCATAGGATGCCCCTACTTTTTTACAGCCCATCTAAATCTGGAGATATCCCATGACCCACTGGAAACGCTTTGAAGACTGTTCAGTCAGCGAAAAGCTACTTGATACAATTTTTCTGCTCACCATCGGGCTTGGTTACCTCTTTGCTTTAGGTCATATGTATTACTCACATGAGGGGCGCGATGGTCAAGCAGGCCTGTCAGTTGAAGATATAAAAATCGCCTACTACGGCGAGCATCAGCAGACCCGGCTTGGTGCTGCCTTAAACGGCTCTATGGCTGGCAACCTGGAATTTCCTGAACAGAAGCAGATCATCTTCACCTGGATAGAAAACGGGACCGATGTCGACGAGTTCAATGCCAATGTAGCTCCGATCATGAGTGAGAACTGCGTGGCATGCCACTCCAGTGAATCCGGCATGGGGCTCCCCTCACTGACCAACTATGAGGAGGTGATGAAACTCACTCATAGTGACACCGGCGCTTCCATCCAGAGCCTGGTAAGGGTTTCTCACATCCATCTCTTCGGCATCGCTTTTATTCTCTTTTTTGTCGGCCGGATCTTCATTCTCTGTGAAATGCCACCAATGGTGAAACGTGTGATGGTAGTTGTGCCATTCATTGCCATTCTTCTCGATATTCTCTCATGGTACGCCACCAAGGTTATTCCCGGCTTCTCATATGTCGTTATCGCCTCCGGTGGATTGATGGGCCTGTCACTCGCCGCCCAGATTCTGCTCTCTATTTACCAGATGTGGTTTTACAAACCACGGGTTCAGCCGATTGAGATGTAGCGGGTA
>JAIPJD010000070.1 GCA_021734365.1 Mariprofundaceae bacterium
TGTCGATGCGCACGGCCATCAGTTGTAACGCTTTTGAGAGGGCTGGCTGGTCATGAGATCGTCCATTCCGGTCGATCTAGGTGGCGTGAGGCGAGTGGCACACACGATAGTAATAACTATCATGGGCCCATGCTGTCAAACCCTCAAAGCAGGTGGAGTGCGGTGATGAACTGACCATTCTCCGGGAGCATGAAACCTTTATTGTTACAGTCACCGGCCTTGCAGAGAAACGCGGCTCAGCCGCAGTTGCGCAAACGCTGTATGAAGAGACGGAAGAGAGCCTGAAAGCCAGGGAAGCAGAGAAGGCGCGTCGCAGTCTGGATGCGGACCGGGCCCCGAAAAAACGCCCGGACAAAAAGGCGCGCCGCCAGATTATCCGCTTTGTCAGCAAAGGTGATTAACGTACCGCTTGATTTTCGACCAGCACATCCTCAACGACAAACTGTACCGCGCCATTGCCACGATAATCATCCAGCTTCAGCTGCCCGAGCAGCGAAACGATTGACCCCCGCTCCAGAGCGTCACCAAAGGCTCCGCCACCGAAGACAATGGCATCGAGCCACTGCGTGCCGTCACTCACCTTCAGACGCACTACACCGCCCTTTAAGAGCCGGTTCTCTGTAATGTGCACATTCTCAATCAGCCACATTGCGGCAGCATTGGCCTGCCCCACCGGTTCGAATTTCTGCAATCGTTCCGCTAACCCCGTATGCATCGCTCCCAGTTCCAGCACGCCATCCATAGACTGGGTTAGCTGATCGCCTGCATGTTCGGACTGTTGCGCAACTGCTTCACCAAAGGCCGCCACAAAGCCATTCCAGCTTCCCGCCTTCACCGTGCCGCCGCCAGCACCGGCATGGCCGCCAAAGCCTTCCAGATATTCAGAACAGCTGTTCAAGAGGTCACCTACATGGAAGCCCGGACGACCCCGAAGTGAGACGCGTACCTGCCCCTCCGGCGTGATAAAACCGACCGCTGCAGGCCTGCCATGTTTACGGGCCAGACGCCCCGCCGCCAGACCCACAACACCGGCATGCCACTGCTCATCGTAGACCGCCAATATTTCAGAGGTGCCAAGCTTGAGCTCAGCGGCTTTATACACATCCGCTTCCACCAGACGGCGCTGTTTGTTGGTCTCATCCAGAGTCTCAGCCAGTGCCATCGCTTCATCCATATCAGCTGTGGAGAGCATCCGCATCGCCTCTTCACCATGACGCATACGCCCTGCAGCATTGATGCGCGGTGCCAGATAAAAACCAATCGTCTCCACCGTGACACTCTTTTTGACTCTGGCGATCTTCATCAAAGCCTGCATGCCGACCGATGGCGCAATGCCGTTCTCCCGGTTCAACTGTTTCAGACCGTGGAAGACCAATATCCGGTTCGCCCCGACCAGATCCATCACATCGGCAACCGTGGCAATGGCCACACGATCAAGCAGGGAGCGCAGATCAAACTCAACCTCTTTGCCCGCCTCCCTGAGCCGTTTCCAGACGCTCATCAGCAGGAAGAAGGCGACACCGGTGCCGCAGAGTTTACGATCTGCAAATCCACACCGCTGGTGCGCCGGGTTGAGCAGCGCAAATGCATCGGGAAGCTTTTCGCTGCCATCCGACTGCTCAGGCCCCCGTTCAGGAGATCGTTCAGGTAAATGATGGTCGGTGACAATCAGATCAAAGCCGAGCTTTACCGCCTCGTCACACGCCTCAAAACATGTGGTGCCTGTATCGACACTGATACCGAGATGGGCTCCGGCTTCAGCGGCTTCACGCACAGGCTCAACACCGATGCCGTGCCCGTCATCGGAGCGATGCGGGATGGATGAGGTAACTTTTGCCCCGGCAGCCTTCAGCGCCTCGGTCAGAATCGCTGTGCCACTCACACCATCGGCATCAAAATCACCGAAAACATGGATATGTTCACTGTTAAGAATCGCCTTGGTGACACGATCCGCCGCTTTGGTCATATCGACCATCACTTCAGGATCGGGAAGATCGGAGAGTTTCGGAGTAAAGAAAGGGTCGGACTCATGTACTCCCCGAATATTCAGAAGCCCCTGCCATGCAGCCAGTGGATCGGCAGCAGTCAGAGGTTCACCCCGCCAGACCAGCCTTCTCCCCTTAATCGTTTTCTGTTCAGGCAGCCGGCTCAAATCATGCCCCGC
This sequence comes from Mariprofundaceae bacterium, assembly GCA_021734365.1. Classification (GTDB taxonomy): domain Bacteria; phylum Pseudomonadota; class Zetaproteobacteria; order Mariprofundales; family Mariprofundaceae; genus WSZY01. Next base: position 2,165 of record JAIPJD010000070.1, read on the forward strand.
AACAGATGTATCAATTCAATCTCCGGCCCGGGCGATTCTGGCTGCCACGCAGTCCGGCCGATTCGCGGAATCAGCGATGCGTTCAGCACAACCGCCTCACCATCTCCGGCAAGCACAACCTGCTTCGGTAACGGCTGTTGTGCCTGTGTCAGTTGCAGCAACTGTTCAGCATCAGTGATTACCAGCGAGGCATCTTTACCGTCCACAAGCGACATCAGCAGCGGATTGCGTGTGGCCACCGCCAGAGGTTCAGGCTCAGCCGTTTCATGCCTCATCTCCCGGCCACCCCATATCCAGAGACCATGGATATCCGGCTCTCCGGAGGCTCTTCGATGCTGTGCGGGCTGCAGGCTCAGCACCATCTGAATCTCAGCCATCAGCCGCATCAGCCGCCCGCCATCCGCACCATCCGGATGCCGGTTGGGCAACATCTTTCCTGAAACCACGGCAAAGGAGTCCGGCCGGGCATTGATCGGGCTTTCACAGGCCAGCAGAAGTGCGGCCCGGTGATGAAGAAGCGTGATCCCCTCCTCTCTCAACAGTGGATTAAGAAGCTCGCATATCCAGCGGGCATCCTGCTCAGACCATGGCAGCAGGGAATCGGGCATAACCCTGATCTGATCCCGTATCAGCTTTGCATGATAAGGTGATGCGATCCAGACCTGCTGCACACTATCCGGCAGCTGCTCTTTAACGACAGTGACCGGAATGTCTGCCGGAGCAAGCTCCGAAACAGCGGCATACCACTCCAGAGCCGTTTTTGGGCCGCACTCAAACCAGCTGCGGGAGCAGCGCAGAAGCTGCTTTCGCCATGGGTCAAGCAGTGGATGAATCCCCCACCCCTTTTCTGCAGGGGTCAGGGCATCAGTGACAATCAGAAGCTGAGGCATCAGAGAAGGACAGAGGCGGGTTGTGATCAGCTATCCAGCAGCTTTCGTACCGCATCCTCACTTGCATCAATGGTGACCGGTGTCGCAATACCTTTCATGGCGGTATCGGGATCCTTCAGACCGTTGCCGGTGAGTGTGCAGACAATGCTCTCACCCGGCTTGAAATGACCGGCCCTGTTCAGCTTGATGACACCGGCGACCGAGGCCGCAGAAGCGGGCTCACAGAAAACACCTTCCAGACATGCCAGCATATTGTATGCCTCAAGAATCTCATCATCGGTCACGGCATCAATACAGCCACCGGATTCATCCCGTGCGGCTTCCGCCTGCTTCCATGATGCGGGTTTGCCGATACGGATGGCCGTGGCGACGGTTTCAGGATTGTCGACCGGATGGCCCAGCACGATCGGTGCGGAACCTGCAGCCTGGAAACCGATCATTTTCGGCAGACCTCTGGAGATACGCTTATCAAAATACTCCTTATACCCCATCCAGTAGGCCGTAATATTGCCGGCATTACCAACAGGCAGAGCATGGTAATCCGGCGCGAATCCGAGCTCATCGATAATCTCAAACGATGCGGTTTTCTGGCCCTGAATACGGTAGGGATTCACTGAATTGACCAGTGAGATGGAACCATCTGCAGAAATCTCACGAACCAGTTCCAGGGCATCATCAAAGTTGCCGCGAATCTGAATCACTTTGGCACCATAACGCATGCCCTGACTCATCTTGCCCAGTGCAATCTTACCATCGGGAATCAGCACATAGGCTTCCATGCCGCAGTTGGCTGCATAAGCCGCTGCTGATGCCGAAGTGTTACCGGTTGAAGCACAGATAATCTTGCGTGAGCCGGCATTGTAGGCCTGAGTCACAGCCATGGTCATGCCGCGATCCTTGAAAGAACCGGTCGGATTCAGCCCCTCGAATTTGAGGAAAATATTGAGCTCGGGATTAATCGCATTGCGCAGATTATGTGACTCGTGCAGGGGTGTGTTGCCCTCATAGAGGGTGATAACCGAATCATCTTTGCCAATAGGCAGAAATGCACGGTAGCGGTTAATAATTCCTTCGTAACGTGGCATATCAGTTAAGCTCCAAAACTCTCTTTACGCAAAATAAGCAGATCATCATTGATATTCGGCAACGCTAAAATACGGCTGATCGCCGCCTGCATATTTCCTTCCGTGGTCTCATGGGTAAGCATCACGACCGGAACTGCCTGTGTCTTATGGCGCTCCTTCTGGGATACCGCTTCAAGGCTGATACGGTGATCAGCCAGTACTGCTGTGATCGAAGCAATCACGCCCGGCTCATCCTGAACCATAAAACGCAGATAATACTCACACTCGACATCAGCCATCGGCAGTGTCGGAACTTCCGTGCGTGCGCTCTGCACAAAACCCATCGGTGGTGCCAGATGGCGGATACCATCCGGAAAGCCGCTGGCAATATCCATCACATCAGCAATCACCGCTGAGGCTGTCGGACGCTCGCCGGCACCACGGCCGAAATACATGGTGTGCTCTACAAAATCGCCGCTGATAAGAACGGCGTTATAAGAGTCTGAAACCTGTGCCAGTTGTGAATCGAGCGGCACCAGTGTCGGGTGCACGCGCATCTCAACTTTCTCACATCCTCCATGGCTAACATTCTCACCATGCGGCTTGGCGGTACCGGGCAGTTTAATCCGGTAGCCCAGCTCCTGCGCCGCTACAATGTCGGCAGCAGTGATCCTGCTGATCCCCTCGGTAAACACCTCATCAAACTTGATCTTTGAACCGAAGGCCATGGCAGCCAGAATGGATAGCTTATGTGCTGTATCAATGCCTTCAACATCAAATGTCGGGTCAGCCTCGGCATATCCGAGCGCCTGAGCCTCTTTCAGCACATCGCCGTAGTCAGCGCCCTCATTCTCCATCTTGGTAAGAATGAAGTTGCAGGTGCCGTTCAGAATACCGTGAATAGAGAGGATCGTATTGGCAGCCAGACCTTCCCGAAGTGCTTTCATGCAGGGAATACCACCGCCAACAGCCGCTTCGAAACCGATCTGAAGCCCCTTCTCATCCGCAATCGGGAAGAGCTCTTCACCATGTTTGGCAATCAGCGCCTTATTGGCGGTGACGACATGTTTGCCATGTTCCAGGGCTGTCACGACAAAAGTACGGGCCGGCTCATAGCCGCCGATCAGTTCAATCACCACATCAATATCATCTGCAGTAACAATGTCGCTGGCATCATCAGTCAGACGAACTCCGGAAAGATCAAGACCGAAATCACGGTCCAGAATCCGGTCGGCGGCAGCCACCAGGCGCACCTGTTTGCCCAGACGACGGGTGATCAGCTGCTGCTGCTCAATCAGAATACGGGCTGCGCCGATTCCGATGGTGCCCAGCCCCAGAATACCTACTCGAATCTCATTCATTCATTTCTCCAATTAAGTTAACCACAGAGGCACAGAGATACAAAGAAGAGGATTTGTCTTTTATCTGGAAGCTTTGTGCCTTTGTGTCTTTGTGGTTCATCTCTTCATGATCCGGCGTTGAGGAACTGGCGCATGCCGCGCACTGCCTGGCGTGTGCGATGTTCATTCTCAATCAGAGCAATACGAACATAGTTGTCGCCATAGTCACCAAAACCGATGCCGGGAGAGACGGCAACACCGCCCTCTTTGAGCATCCGCTTGGAAAACTCCAGCGATCCCATTGACTTGAATTCATCCGGAATCTCAGCCCAGACAAACATCGATGCTTTCGGACTCTCAGCCATCCAGCCGATCTTGTGCATGCCATCAATGAGCACATCACGCCGTGACTGATACATGGAACGAATCTCATCCACACAATCCTGAGGGCCGTTCAATGCCGCGCATGCAGCAATCTGCAGCGGCTGGAAAGTTCCATAATCCAGATAGGACTTGATCTTGGCCAGAGCAGCAACAATCTCACTGTTACCCACCATAAAACCCATACGCCAACCCGGCATGTTATAGGTCTTGGAGAGCGAATAAAACTCAACCGCCACATCCTTTGCCCCGGGCACCTGCATAATGGATGGACAGACATAGTCGTCAAACGTGATCTCGGCATAGGCGATATCAGAGATCACAATCAGATCGTGCTCTTTGGCAAAGGCCACCAGCTTCACGTAAAAATCCAGATCGACCACTTCAGCCGTTGGATTTGAGGGGAAATTGACGACCAGCACTTTCGGCTTTGGCCATGCATCTTTGACGGCCTTCTCCACCTCAACAAAATAATCGACATTCGGGCCCATGGGCAAATGACGGATGTCGGCTCCGGCAATGATGAATCCGTATGGATGAATCGGATAAGCCGGATTGGGCGTAAGAATCAGATCCCCCGGTGATGTGATCGCCACGGCCAGATGTGCCAACCCCTCTTTGGAGCCGATGGTTGCAATGGCTTCCGTTTCAGGATCAAGATCAACATCGAATTTCGTTTTATACCACGCACAGATGGCTTTGCGCAGGCCGGGAATGCCCTTTGACATCGAATAGCGGTGATTGCGGCCATCCTGAGCCGCCTCACACAGCTTATCGACAATGTGTTGAGGTGTCGGTTGATCAGGATTACCCATGCCGAGATCAATAATATCGTGACCGGCATGGCGCAGCTCCATCTTCAGTTGGTTAACAACAGCAAAAACATAAGGAGGAAGGCGCTTGATCTTTTCAAATTCACGCATGTACGGATGGACTCCCTGAAGTTACAAAACGGCTAGAAACTATTGAAAAACACCCCTGTTCAGGGTTGCACGAGTGTAGGCCGGGCACCATAAAGGTCAAGAACTGCGGGGCAATAGAAGCAAAAGAAAACCCGACGTTTCACCATAAAGAGACGAAGGGCACAGAGGGAAATCAATATGTGTTCATAACTCTTTCGTGCTCTCCATATTTTCGTGGCAAACATAAATGTTTCAGATTTCCAAAAAAAAGCGCCCGACTCTTTCAAGCCGGGCGCTGCTTTATTTGATCAGTTCAAGATCAGTGTTTCTTAACGTCTTTCCAGACCTCTCTCTTCAACATCCAGAGAACGAGTGTCAGAAGAATAAGGAATCCCATCACCCAGACACCAATCGCCTTACGTTCAAGCTGGTGTGGATCACCAATGAAAACCAGGAATGATGCAACAGTGCGCGCCTGCTCTTCAAGGTCTGCAGTTTCACTTTCATCATGGCCCATCCACGCAAGCGGATCAGGCATCGCAGTACGATTCCCCGGATAATATATGTTGTAGCTTCCGTCTTCGATCTTACCGTGAGGGTCGGCTTCATAACCGGTCAGGATGGAATAGAGATAGTTGCCGCCACCACGGCGCGCACGCGCGATCACAGAGAGATCAGGTGGTGTTTTACCATATGATTCTGCCGCATCTTCCGGTGAAAGCTCCGTTATGAGCCCCGACATCAATGCCTTATCACCACGCAGCTCATCCACCTCTTCACGTGACAGGCCCAGTTCAGGGTAATCCATCAGATTACGATAGCTGATATATTTGGCTGCATGACAACCCATACAGACATCTGTAAAAACAGTCAGGCCTTTACGAAGTGTCTCATTATCAAAAGTGATCTCCGCATGCCTGAGTGCGACACCATCACCGGATGCTGAAGCCATCGCCGGGGCCAGCATCAGAGTCAGGCAGGCAAGTAGAGAAAAATGGGTTGTTTTCATCATGATTCCCTTCATCTTACTCTCCCCCCGGAAGCGGCCTGGTCTTCTCAAATTTGTGCACAAATGGCAGCAGCAGGAAGAAGCCGAAGTAGACGGATGTCGCAATCGTGCCCACAACTTTCAGCGTTGCTGTTGGAGCGGAGTGACCACAGTAACCCAGTACAACAACAGAGATAAAGAAAAGGATCACCATCTGACGATAGACCGGGCGGTAACGGGATGAACGTACTGTTGATTTGTCCAGGAACGGCAACACAAAGAGAACCGCAAGCGATGCGCCCATCATGAGCACGCCCACCAGCTTGTTCTCAAACGTACGTAAAATCGTGTACCAGGGCGTCAGATACCACACCGGCGCGATATGTGCAGGTGTCTGCAGGTTGTTTGCAGGCACGAAGTTATCGACCTCGATAAAGTAGCCCCATGCCTCGGGATTGAAGAATACAAAGTAGCAGTACCCCAGCAGGAAAACACCTACGCCGAACGCATCTTTCACCGTGTAGTAGGGGTGGAACGGAATTGCATCTTTCTCGTGGTCAATATCAATACCGTCAGGGTTGTTTGAATGAACCACATGCAGTGCATGAATATGGCCACCCACAATCGCCGCCAGCAGCAGCGGGAAGAGATAGTGCAGTGAGAAGAAGCGGTTCAGCGTTGGATCGCCCACGGCAAAGCCGCCGCGAAGCACCTGCTGCAGATACTCACCAAGAACCGGCAGGGCACCGAAGAGGTTGGTGATCACGGTTGCGCCCCAGAATGACATCTGCCCCCATGGAAGCAGGTAACCGAAGAATGCCGCACCCTGCATAATCAGCAGAATGACAACACCGATGATCCACAACAGCTCACGTGGGCTCTTGAATGAACCATAGTAGAGGCCACGGCCGATATGCATGTAGACCACCACGAAGAAGGCCGAAGCACCCACCGCATGCATATAGCGGATCAGCCAGCCGAAATTGATGTCGCGCATGATTCTTTCAACGGAGTCGAACGCAACAGTATAGCCACCATAGGTCAGTTCAGCAGATGGCTTATAATACATCACCAGGAAAATGCCGGTGAGGATCTGAAGAACCAGAACCAGCAGGGCCAGAGAACCGAAGTTCCACATATAGTTAAGGTTTTTCGGTACAGGGTATTCAGTCAGCTGACTCTTAATAATGGCACCGAGATCGGTACGCTCATCAACCCACTGGAACAGCCGTGTATTCATCATTTTATCAATCACGTCTCCCCCCTTATCCGATCACGACAACTGAGTCGGTTTTATATTCATACGGCATGACGTGCAGATTCTGCGGTGCAGGTGAACCATTAATCACCCTTGCGGAGAGATCATAGTAGGAGCCGTGACACGGGCAATGCCAGCCGCCGGCCCAGTCAGCCGGTACTGAGTCGCCCCAGTCCTTCTGCCCGGCTGTCGGTTTAAAGAGAGGAATGCAGCCCAGATGTGTACAGCTGGCCACAACAATCAGAATTTCAGGCTTGATGGCGCGGTAGAGACGCTTTTCATCACTGTCCATCCACTCGGCCTGCACACTATCGGCGGCTTCCGACATCGGATCTTTCAGCTTGTCATTATGGCCTTTAACCCGCTCCAGCATCTCGGCTGTACGGTTGACAACAAACACCGGTTTGCCCTGCCACTGAATTACAACCAGCTGACCTTCAGCCACCGTTGATATATCGAATTCTGTTTTTGCTGCGGCCAGTGTGTCGGCTGCAGGAAGCATGCTCCCGATAAAAGGAATTGCCGTAGCTCCAGCTGCAACAGCACCAAGGCCGCCTGCGGCAACATACAGAAAATTACGGCGCGAGTGATCCGCTTTATCTGTCATAGCTACCCCCCAAAAAGATTAATTTTTTTTAACAAGAAACAAGTTGCGAATGACTATCAGCCTGACCCCTGAGCGTCAAGGATGATTGATCTAGATCAAGAATCTAGGCCTTTTCAGCCAGTGCTCTCAACTCAGCAATGGCAGCAGCATAATCCGGCGTGTTATAAACCGCCGAACCCGCGACAAATGAGTCAGCTCCCGCACTGGAAACCTCTTCAATTGTTTTAGGGCTGACACCGCCATCCACATGCAGGAAGGCAGAGCTTCCCGCGGCATCCAGCATGGCACGCGCCTCTTTGATCTTATCCGTTACAGCATGAATATAAGACTGCCCGCCGTAACCCGGGTTCACACTCATCAGCAGAATCAAATCTGTGCAGTGAAGCACGTTTCTGATCGTTGATACAGGTGTTGACGGGCAGAGCGAGACACCGGCCTTGCAACCCAGAGAGCGGATCAGTTGCAGCGTGCGT
>JAIPJD010000071.1 GCA_021734365.1 Mariprofundaceae bacterium
GCAGATCCTGGCCGACCACAGTGAAGATCATACGATACAGGAGGTGAGCGGCGCCATCGATGAACTGGATGTCGACCAGATGGCGGAGCTGGTGGCACTGATGTGGCTTGGGCGTGGCGACTATATGCTTGCTGAGTGGGAGTCAGCCGTGGAAGATGCCTCCGATGCGAGCAGTGATCATCCTGCTGAATACCTGCTATCCCATCCGCAGGTCTCCTTCTATCTGGAGGAGGGCCTGGCCGAGCACGGATACAGCTGCGATTAATGTCTGTTCCGGGAATTTGCTTTTATAATATCACGTCAGCATAAAAAGGCCGCCACACTGGTTGTGTGACGGCCTTGAAACGGTAGATACAGCTCCGGCTTTATTTCGTCCAACCCTGAAGTGTTTCAATGATCAGCTTCGCCTGCTTTGCGTTGGTGATATTGAACTTGGAACGGGGCACATATTCACCATTGCGCTTCTGGTAGCGGCGAATGGTGAATTTATCCTCAGAGTAGGCCTGATCGGCCTTCACCCAGCTCTGATACTTGAACATGATTGTGACCCATGCCCCTTTGCTGAGAATCATCTTGTCTATCTGTTTGGTGGTCAGAATACCATCTTCTTCATAATCGATGCTTAGGTCGTCAGGAGTCATAACTATTCCTTTGATTGATATGGGGCCATAAAAAACGGGGGAACACTAACGGCTCCCCCCGCTTTTGCACTGATGACTTTCATCTGAGCTGTGCCGTACCACTAAGCAGAGGCATAATATTTATGGATATTTGCTCAACTTTTGATTTGAAACAGGGTTAAAGGGGGAGATGAAAAGCCGGATGTTTGCACAAACTTGGGGATTGGACCTCTGATTGGCTATAATCGCAGGACGTGGTTCTTTTTTAATGCCGGGAGGCGGTGATGAAAAACAGGAGATCAGTATGGTTAGCAGGTTTGGGCGTAGCAGCGGCAGTGATGATGTCGATACCGGTGATGGCGCTGGAGCTCAATGATGACGGCAGGGCACTGCTTGTAGAAGCCACTGAATCCTACGGCAAGGATATGCGCGAAAGGCCGCGCGTGGACGATCCGGTGGTGCTCGATTATGTCAACAGAGTAGCCAGCAGACTGTTGCCTGCGAGCAAAGCTTTGCCAGCCGGTGTCCAACTCTCTGTAACGGTCATTGAGGCCGCCGAACCGGAGCTCTTCTCCTATAGTGATGGCCATATCGTGATGACCACGGCTCTCCTGTACGCGATGCGCAATGAGGCACAACTTGCATCTGTGCTGTCGCATGAGGTGGCGCATGTCGCCGAAGGCTACTACATCGAGATGTATCAGCAGATCAAGGCGGCAGAGCGCAAGCAGCGAAACATGGCGGTGGCCGGAGCCATGCTCAGCGGACTGATGGATGTGGCGGTGGATTATGCCGCTGACTACAAAGGGATTGAAGAGAGCGAGAAGCTGTTTCGCGGTGAAGCCAGTTATGGGGAGACAATGAAGAAGATGGCGACGATTGAGGCGGCGCGCTCCGGTTACTACAGCATGAAGGATGTGGTTGAGAGTATCCCGCCTCTGGATGAGAGCGGTGCACGCATTGATCCGCGGCAGCAGTTTGAGCCGGTAGCCGATGCACAGGGTATGCAGTATCTTGCTTTGGCCGGTTACGATGTCTCCCAGGCACGGGATGCCTGGGGCAAAGTGGCCCGGATTCAGAATGATCAGGCCAGAGAGCGCGAACGGATGCTCGGCCCGATGGCGCAACAGCTAAGCCAGATGCAGACAATGATGGAGATGAACATGCAGCGCATGCGCCAGTCGCTTGGTGGCAGTGGGCTGGTACAGACGCTGGGTGTTGTGCCCCATGCCCGATCCGAATTTGTCAGCAGGCTTACCGGCATGAAGGAGGTGCGTGAAGCCGAGGCGGCTCATGGATCCGACAAGGCGGCAGCGCCCTATCAGGCCTTCATCAAAAAGACGCTGATGCCGAAGGCGGAAGCGGCACTGGCAGCTGGCCGCTATGAGGAGGCCGGGGTGCAATACCGGTTGTTACACGATGCCGGGATCCGTTCATCCGGCATCAGCTATGGGCTGGCCAAGAGCAGTATGGGCGACTTTGCCTTTGGTGCCAGTGAGGCGGAGAAGCGTCAGGCAGAGAAGCTCTATCTTGAAGCCAATCGGCAGGAGAAGCATTTCGGCCTTGCCTATCGCGGTCTTGGCGAACTTTATGAGGATTGGGATCGCTATGCTGCGGCTGCAGAAGCGTATGGCACTTATCTGAAATATGCGCCGAAGTCTGAAAAGAGAACCATCGAGCGTAAGATCAAGATGCTGAAAAGGAAGGCGGCACGATGAGAGTCGGGATGAACCTCTCTGCTTTCAGGTTGGCGGCAATGGCAGCTGTGCTGCTGGTAGCACTCTCTTCGTCGGTGGGGCTGGCCGCTGGTTCATGCCGGTTGGGTTATAAAATAAAACCCGGTCAGGTATGGCAGTCGAAAGTTGATAGCCAGTTCAGATCATCAGCTATGGGTGTTGAATCAACCAATAGCAGCAATTTTTCGGTGCGATATCGCGTTATGGAGGGTGAGCGTAAAGGCTGGGTGAAGATTGAAGGGCGCATCGTTTCACATTCGTCCCGGAGTCAGGGTGGTGTCGATTACTCGAAACTTGCCTACACGGCCGATATGCACACGTCAGGAGAGCTGCGCAACATCAAACATACCGGGTCGGCTATGCCGCCGATTCCTGAAGAGCAGTTGGCTGCCATGCCCCCGCAGTATGCCGATATGATGCGTCAGTCCGGTGAGATGATGGCCAGGGCGATGCAGATGGGGGTGTTCTGGTTCCCTGAGTTGCCGGAGGAGAAGCTCACCATTGGCGACAGCTTTGAAGCGGTACAGAAATCAGATATCGGCAGCAGTTCAATGATGCAGTCTCAAACCGTGGTGAAAACTGAGTACACGCTGGAGGATGTCAGTCAGGGGCTGGCCTATTTTGCTGTTCGCCAACGGGCACTGAGTAAGACCAGCGGTATGGGCGGCAGCACGGATAGCAAAACGGCCGGAAAGGCCGATGCGATTTTTGATCTTGAGCAGGGGATGTGGGTTGAGATGACAATGAAGAGCAAGACGTCCAGCTCCTATGCCGGTATGGGTGGCATGTCAGGTGAAATGGGGGGAGTGAATATCAGTCGTTATCGCATGCATTTGAAGTGAGAATGGTCTAGTTTCTCTATTCAGAGGAGGGCCCATGACAGTTTCGCGTTGGACAAAAGAACAGCTTAAGCTGGCCTTTCATCTCTATTGCCAGCTTCCATTCGGCAAATTACATCACACGAACAAAGAGATTATCGAACTTGCCCGTCTGATTGGCCGCACGCCATCGGCGGTATCCATGAAGCTGTGCAATTTCGCCAGTTTTGATCCGGCTATCACCAGTAGTGGGAGGAGTGGCTTGAAAGGGGCTTCTGCGTTGGATAGGGAAGTGTGGGATGAGTTCAATGCCGATTGGGATGCTTTGGCTGTGCAGACGATACACATTCGTGAGCAGGCGATGGCTGAAAAGGGAATCTCTACAGAGACGAGTGCTGAAAGCGATGCTTCCGATGATGTCGGAGACTTTACCGGTGAAACACAACGGGTTTTGACCGAACAGCGAGTTCGGCAAGATTTCTTTCGGCGTGCTGTTCTGAGTAGCTATCACGGGAAATGCTGCATGTCCGGTTTGAGCGAGCCTAGGTTGCTGGTTGCCAGTCATATCGTGCCGTGGAGCAAAGATAGGGAGAATCGCCTTAATCCCCGCAACGGACTTTGCCTATCGGCTCTACACGACAAGGCTTTTGATCGTGGTTTGATTGCTCTGGACGATGATTTCCGAGTACTGCTTTCTTCGGAGCTAAAGCGGAGAAACGAGCCTTTCATCCGCCAATTCTTTTTGCCGTTAGAAGGCCAAGGCATAAATCTTCCTGAACGGTTTGCTCCTAACCAAGCGTTTCTTCAAAGACATCGTCAGGAAGTGTTTTTGCCTACTTGAGTGTTGCGCCCCCGGAATTTTTATGACCGATACATTGTCTCCTAAGAGAAGAAGCGAGATCATGAGCCGTATTCGCGGGAAGAATACGAAACCGGAATTGATCGTCCGAAAACTGGTGTGGTCGATGGGATATCGGTATCGCCTATACGACAAAAGTTTGCCCGGAACTCCCGACCTTGTTTTCAAGAGAAAGAAAAAAGTTATTTTCGTTCACGGATGTTTTTGGCATTCTCACGGATGCAGTAAGGGGAACGCACCAAAAAGCAACCTGGATTTCTGGAAACCGAAGTTAAAAGCGACTCGTAAAAGAGATAAGAAAAATATTCAAATGCTTCGCAAAGACGGGTGGGATATTTTAGTTCTTTGGCAGTGCGAGTTGAAAGATATAAATTCTTTATCAAATCGAATAAATGTTTTTTTGGGTAAAGAAATAAGGGAGAGGGAAATATGACAGAAATGATTCACGCTTCACCTACGAAGCGGTTCTTTGTTTCGATGTTAACAAGAGATATCGAGCTGGAAGATGCGATTTTAGATCTTCTTGATAACTGTATAGACGGTATATTGAGAACACACACCGTTGCTGAAACCCCAACGCCATACGACAGTTATTTTGCGAATATCGAGTTCGATAGAGAACATTTTAAAATTGAAGATAATTGCGGGGGGATTCCATATAAACTTGCCACGGAATACGCGTTTATGATGGGAAGACCGCATGATGAAAATGATACTGATATTCCTACCGTGGGCATGTACGGCATAGGCATGAAGCGCGCTATGTTCAAGATGGGGCGTGAGAGCTCGGTTTATTCAAGCACAGAAAAAGATTCTTTTTCTGTGTCGATTTCTCCTGGTTGGCTTGAAACAGACAGTGACTGGGAGTTGCCGCTAGAACATATGGATAGCTCGCTAGGAGAGGCCGGGACAATTATTGAAGTAAAATCTCTTCAAGAAGGAATTGCTCAAAGGTTCGATAGCAAGTCTTTTCATGCGGATATGGAAACGCTTATTAGAACGCACTATTCGTTCATCATTCAGAAGGGGTTCCAGATTTCTATCAATGGAACCGAAGTCAAGCCTAGGCTGACCGGGTTGTTGATGTCGCCAAGCTCTACACCTGAAGATGAGCGCATTATGCCATACGTCTTCAAAGGTAACTTTGATGATGTTGAAATAAACCTGGCAGTAGGTTTCTTCCGACCAATGCCGAATTTGGAAGAGCTGGATGAAGAACAAATAACTAGGCGCAGTAAAGACGATGCAGGTTGGACTATCGCTTGTAACGATAGGGTGGTTGTGTTTAACGATAAAACGAGGCTAACCGGATGGGGAGAGTCGGGTGTTCCAAGCTACCATAGTCAGTTTATTGGGATAACTGGCATTGTTCATTTTAAATGCAACGATGCTTGGAAATTGCCGATGACGACAACGAAGCGCGGGGTAGATACTTCTTCCGAACTGTATATGTTCGTTAAAGACTTGATGAAAGAAGGTATGAAACGTTTCACGCAGTACACCAATAAATGGAAACCTGAAGCAGAAAAAGAAAGGGCGATGTCCAGCGCAGCCAAATTGACGTCTTTCGGAGAGATGTTCTCTCTCGAGGTGAATGAGAAATGGACAGCGCTAAAAGGTGGAAATGGGGCAAGGCTTATCCCGGATCTTCCGAAGCCTAAAGCAGCCCCGGTTCATACTCGGCAAATCAAGTTTGCAAGGCATATCAAGGAGATCGAGATGGTGTCGGACCATCTGTTCGGAGTGTTGGATGTGCCTCCATCGGAAGTTGGAGAAAAATGCTTCGATATTATTTTAGAGCAGGCTCACCAGTCATGAGTGGAGCATACGTTCCTTATCATTTGAGGCTAAATAAGGCTGTAGAAAGAAGGTTGTTTGTTGATTTGTTAACGCGGGTGGATCGTGTTAGGCCTATTGATCAATATAAATATATTAGTTTCGGAGGTGCCTTCCTCGAAGACTTTAAGTTGGTTCACAATGCTTTTGGAATTTGTGAAATGGTATCTATTGAAGAGGATGGAAATACTTTAGCAAGACAGAATTTTAACAGGCCTTTTGCATGTATCGAATGCTTAGGGTCAAACAGTCATGATTATATTTCTGAATTTGTCCGCGAGGATAAAGACGTGGTCGTGTGGTTAGATTATGCAAATGCTAATGAGCATAGAGTCCAGATAGACGAATTCGGAATGATGTTAAGAAAGCTAAGCGAGTATGACGTTCTCAAGCTTACATTAAATGCTAATCCCAATTCTCTAGGTGCTTATGGAGCTCACAAAAAAAAGGAGGATGGTAGCCTTTATCGGGAGGATAAAGACCAAACTCATATAGCCCGTCTGAATAAATTTCTGAAAATGGTAGATGATGAATACTGCCCGCCTGGAATTAGCTGTGAGGATATGACAAGAGATGCTTTTCCTGTGCTTTTGAATGAAATGATTCAAATTGCATCTGAAAAAGCTATGAAAGGTAAGTTGGCCGAAGGGTTGTATTTCCAGCACCTGACCTCTTTCCTATATGCAGATTCTGAACATCAAATGCTGACAGTTACCGGAATTGTTTTATCGCATGCCAAAACTGAAGAATTCGCCGATGAAATTGGTTTGAGTGAATGGGGGCATGGCGGATTGGATTGGGGAGTGGTTGAAAGAATTCAGATACCTGCATTTAGTGTGATGGAAAAGTGTGAAATTGATTCTTTAATACACAAAATGACTGACGCTGAAATTTTGGATCATCTGGGTTTTCTTTTTGATAAGGATAGGGATGTTTCGGAAGGAGCAGTAGCAAACTATAGAAAGTATTACAGATACTATCCGAATTTTCAGAGAGTTGAGGCTTAGTCGTTAAAACGTTTGTGAATTCGGGTTAAAATTTCTTCAGCAAGTATTGGACTTACGCTGTTTCCGATTTGGCGGAAGCTGTGCCACTTGGTTCGGTGAAACTGAAACCAGTCGGGGAAACCCTGTAAGCGAGCGGCTTCTCTCGGGGTAATGACTCTTCCTTTGGTCGGGTGAATCGGGCGAACTGCCTGAAAGCTACCTTTATCGCTTCCCGTCCCAGCTCTCAATGTTGGGCAGAAGCCAGTGCTAACCAGCCGAGTCGATTTGGAAATCTTATCCGACTTGCCCGGTAATAAACTGTCGTAGCGCTCGGCAACCGGTGCTGTATGGCGAGTGCCCAAGCAGCCCGACACATAGTCGGTAGTGTCGAAACGCTCAATGCTTTCCCTATGACCGATATTTTCCGGCACTCTGCCATGGATGTTTCTGGCGAAGTGCGAGTCTCCCATGCGGACGATTTTGCGCCAGCCGTCTTGTTCCTTAATCCAGTTAGGATCGATATTGGCGGGAAGTCCAGTCAGCGCTTTCTCGACGGTTATCTGTTGCGTATCGGCATCGGGGGCAAACGATGTTTGCGACAATTTGTCAATGTACTCTTTTTTGTAGCCAATGAAGAGAACACGGGTGCGAATTGTGGGAGCGCCGTAGTCACTTGCTTTGACTTTGAAAGGGGTGATCAACTCGTAATCATCGGCAACCTGAGCGAGAGCCATTTCCTGAATCGAATCGTACTTCGGGTCCAATATGCCGGGAACGTTTTCAGCCAAAAAGAATCGCGGCTGCACTTCTTTGACGATACGAAAGAAATCGTTGAAGAGATTGTTTCTTTTGTCGGTCCTATCCTGTTTGCCGATGGTGCTGAAGCCTTGACACGGCGGCCCGCCGATAATCCCGTCGATCTCGTCGATGCGAAGTCCGCTAATATCGGCAATGTTTTTGCCGGAAAGTTTCGCTACGCTGATGTCAGAATGCTTGGTTGCCGGAAAATTTCTTATATGGGAAGAGACGGCATGAGAGTCTATCTCGATCGCTCCGGCAACGTTGAAGCCCGCGCGAGCCGCGCCGAGGCTGAGGCCTCCGACACCCGAGAACAGGTCGATTACGTTAGACATTCGTTATTAACTCACTTCCCATGGGCGGAGTATAGACGTATAGAAAGGCATCGTCGATCGCCAATATAGAAAGATAGAACCACGAGGCTCTCTCTTCCCGAAAGGTTCTGTTGCAAAAGCGATCAGTCACAGTTATCGAGACGAATGACCGCCACGGCATCACTGCCTACCTTCCCTGCGTTGTCAGCATCAGGCGGCCCGGGACGGGCTCTCCCGGTGGCTGCGGGTTCTTATGGAGGCATCAGGGACGACTTCTCTGAGGGAGGTCTGCAATTGCTGCAACAGCGAGACGAAGGTGAGCATCTGCATGCTGGGGTGGCCGCTGATCTCCTGGTGGAAGAAGGCTTCGAGCAGTTTCAGGTGATTCTCACATAAGGATTTTATCATCACCATGCTGGCTGTCGGGGCAAACACCAGTTCCGCAGCCATGCAGGCAAGCTCATCGATTGAGTCCTCTATAAACTGACCACTCTTGCCGGGCAGGCCCAGCATCGTCAGGTCATCCGGAACGTTCGGAATGCTTTGCCATGCCTGCTTAAGTGCTCTGAGACGTTGCGCAATATCGTTCATCTATCCGTCCTTGAGCACTACGGCTCCTGTCATCCACATTTTGAATCACCGCACTCCAGACAGCAGTCACAGTTGTCTAAACGGACAACTGCCATGGCACCGCACTTGTCGCACTGGTTGCCTTTGGCCATGGCATCCGGGCCCAGCTTCACTTCAGCTTCTTTACGTTTGGCTTCAAGCTCGGCGGTGTTGAGCTGGCCCTCCATCATACCAATGGAGACCAGATGCTGCTGAATCACTTCGCCGATCTCGGCAACAATCGATGGCATATATCTACCGCCCTTCTTGTAGTAGCCGCCGCGTGGATCAAATACCGCTTTCATCTCTTCCACCAGGAAGGTGACATCGCCGCCTTTTCTGAATATTGCGGAGAGTACGCGGGTGAGTGCCACAATCCACATGAAATGTTCCATGTTTTTCGAGTTGATAAACACCTCGAATGGACGGCGGTGTTCATCGGGTGTGCCGGCATTGATCACCACATCATTGATGGTGATATACATCGCATGCTCGGAGTGCGGGGTTTTGATCTTGTAGGTACTGCCTTCAAGAATGTCATCGCGCTCAAGCAGTGGTGCGATGTGTGCCACATTGCTCTCCTGCTCATCTTCAGGCGTGGCAACTGCATAGCCTGTGATCTTCTTCTCAATCTTAATACTCATAATTTACCTCCACGAACGGCCAGCAGTGATGCCAGTCGTCTGTGTAATGTGTTCAGCGTGTTCGGCCTCTTTGCAGAGAACCCCGGGGGCTGTATCCGGTGAGTGTGGGCGGTTGTGTTCAGACGGACTTTTTTCGATGGCATGCTTCCAGATAGCGATGCCATCACCCACAGGTTAATCGGCGGAAATTTAAATTCCGGCCATGTAATCCGACTTTCACCTTGAAGCATATATAACCTCCCCGGCTTCAGTGGTGCGACACATGGAGGTGTCGCCAAAATCGTAGGCTTCCTGCCGCCGATTTTGTGAGGAACAGCAAAATCGCACTTTTGGTGTTCCGTCAAAGGGGAGGGGCATGGATGCCCCTGTCCCGGATCTACTTAAAATTTACCGTAGTAACCCTCTTTGAGTGCATCAAAGAGGTTTGCGGCGGTATGCATTTCACCGTCATATTCGATCTCTTCATTACCTTTCACCTCAACGACGGTATCGTCATCGAGTGTGAATCTGTACATGGTGTTTTCCAGATCCGTCTCCTTGACCAGTACACCCTGAAATGCTTCAGGGTTGAAGCGGAAGGTGGTGCAGCCTTTCAGCCCTTTCTCGTAGGCATAGAGGTAAATATCCTTGAAATCCTCATATGGAAAATCGGTTGGCACATTGGCGGTCTTGGAGATCGACGAATCGACCCATTTCTGTGCTGCAGCCTGGATATCGACATGCTGCTTCGGAGTCACTTCATCAGCGCTGAT
>JAIPJD010000072.1 GCA_021734365.1 Mariprofundaceae bacterium
CATCTGTTCAGCGACTGAGCGTATCCTCAAACTTCGCAATTATCCACGCAAACAACCCTATCTTCTTGCCGCACTTGAGGATCTGCAAGCCCATTTTGGCTTTCTTCCTGATGCGGCAGTAGCAATTGCAGCAACCCGTTTTGGCCGGGTTCCGGATTTTGACTGCGAACTCTCCACACTGTTTCACTTCAGACCTGACAATCCACACGCTGCCAGAATCTGTACCGGCCCGCTTTGCAGCAAAGCCGGAAGCAGCACCCTGATCACCGCGCTGGAAGCGACTCCCGATGTTGCCATTGAAGCAAGCCATTGCCTGGGGATCTGTAATCAGGCCCCTGCCGCGGTACTGAACGGGGAAGTCATTCCACGGGCATCTGTTGAAAAAATATTAAGCCAGCTCAATGCCGATAATGGAAGTAAGCGTGGAGCCAGGAGCCCGGAAGCGTGATCAGATTGATCAGCGATCCGCCCACACCGGAATCCAGCGTGAAGCCTGCTTTAGCTGCCTGCGATGCTCTGAAGCGTTCTCATCATAACGCTTAACCAGCGCCCAGAAGGCCTGCGAATGATTCATCTCTTTAAGATGTGCCAGCTCGTGAATCATAACGTAACGCATCACCGCCTGAGGCAGAAAAAGAAGTTTGGCATTGAGGCTGACAGTTTTTTTTCTGGAACAGCTTCCCCAGCAACGCTTCTGCAGTCGAACTGAAACCTTATGACAGTTCATGCCCAGCCGCCTGCTCTCAGCTTCCAGGATGGGGGGCAACAGCGCCTTTCCCTTCTGTTTCAGCCAGCGCTGGAGCGCCATATTCAGCTTCAAAGGGTCATCCACACGGCCGGAAATGCGCAGCTCCGATCCTCTGCCGCTTACACGCACCTGTGATGAGTCCGTTTTGTGATAGGTGATGGAGAATTCGAGCCCGACAGACTCAAAACTGATCCGCTCCGGCCTGCTGTTTTGGTACTGATCCTGCTTCAACGGTGCATGAACACGGAATCTGTCAAGTGTACGGGTAAGCCAGGGCTCTTTCTCCCTGAGGAGTGCTTCAGCCTGCCCGGTGTGGAACCCCTGAGGCAGGACAACTTCAACACTCATGTCACGACGAACTACGATGCGTGCATAACGTGCCCGCCCGGAAACCCGAATTTGATACTCCAGTCCCTCTAGCATGAATGGCTCACGGCCTCAGATGCCTGAGCATCAGCTTCAGAGAGATTCCCCTGGGCACGGCCTTCTGCATCAGCCAAAGGAGATAATGCCTGAACCCGGGCACACAATAGCCACCACCCTGCTGTAACCTGTTCAGGGATGCTGCCACGACCACCTCGGCAGAGGTCCGGAAAAAAGACCCCTTACCCTTCGGCATGCCTGAAACATCACGAAAGCCGGTTGGTGAAGGGCCGGGCACCAGCGTTACCACGCACACCTTTCCTTCCAGTTCGGTTCGCACCGCCTCACTCCAGAAGGTCACTCCCGCCTTTGCAGCGGCATAGGTGCTCATATAGGGGAGCGGCATCTCCCCTGCCAGTGAAGAGACGTTAATGATAAACCCCCGGCTTCTGATAAGGCCGGGCAGCAGAGCGTGGGTTATGGCCACAGGTGCGACCAGATCGGTACGCAGCACATCAAGCTGAACCACATCTTCACACTGCTCAAACTTTCCCCACACGCCAAAACCCGCGTTATTAATCAGGCCGGTCAGGTCGCCTTCGCTGTTTACGGCCTCAATAAAGGCCTCAACACCTTTTCTGCGGGAGAGATCAGCAATGATCGTACGATGGCGCTCAGGATATTTCAGAGTATCCAGTGTCAGTTGCAGGCGAACCTCATCCCTTGCATGCAGAATGAGCCTGCACCCGGTTGTCTCCAGCTGCCTGGCAAACTCATAACCGAAACCACCCGAGGCCCCGGTAATCAGTATGACATCTTCAGCCATCCTGCAGCCTCTGAATCGGCCGCATGTGGCGTGCTCTTCCTGAGAACGTGGCAATCTCCTTTATGCCACACATCTCCAGCATACTCAGGCAGGCATCCATGGCATGCCCCACCTCTCCGGGAGCATGGGCATCGGAGCCGAAACTGACCGGAATCCCGAGTTCTGCTGCGCGCGCAATGATACGTGCATGGGGGTAGGCCTCAGCGACAGGCTTTCTTAAGCCCGCAGAGCTGACCTCAAGCGCCACATCCGCCTTTTTCACAGCCACAAGCATCGCCTCCTCGGCATCCTGAACCTTCCGGCTGTCCAGAGCTGGCCGGTGCCCGAACTTTTTGATCAGATCCGGATGCCCGATAATATCGAACAGGCCGGACGCTGCTGAGTCGGCTACAAGTTTGTAATAGGCTGCATAGGCATCCTCAACATTGCGAACTTCCCACTGATCAAGCGTATCCGGATTATCAAAGCCCCATCTGTCATCAAGAGGGCCGATATAGTGAACCGAGCCGATCACATAGTCCCATTCATGAGACGAGAGCATCTCTTTAACGTAATTCTCTGTACCCGGATGGAAATCTGCCTCGAGCCCGACCTTGACATTGAGACGACCGGCATACGCCTGCTTCACTTCATGAACCTCATCAAGATAGCCATCGAGTTCGCTACGACGCATGCGCCACTCATCAAAGCCATCCGGCATCGGAGAGTGGTCGGACATGCCTATCTCATCCATGCCGAGAAGCAGTGCTGCCCGGGCATACTCTTCAACAGTTCCAACCGCATGATTACAGCGCGGCGTGTGCATATGATAATCGGGCACCGGGAGATATTTCATGACCGCAATCCTAGCATTTGCATCGCCGGGCCGTAAGTGATGATTGCCATGTTTTCAGGGTAATATGAAAAGACATTTGACAGCACGCCTGATTTCTACAAACTTCGCCGCCTTTCAAAGCGCCTATAGCTCAGTTGGTAGAGTAGCGGACTTTTAATCCGTGGGTCCTTGGTTCGAGTCCAAGTGGGCGCACCATATGTATCAAGGGGTTACGAGAAATCGTGCCCCTTTTGTTTTTCTGATCTTGTCCATATCTTGACCAATTCTTCGCATTCACAGCCATGGATATTTTCCATAACTTCTTGATATGTATCATATTTTTCCAATTTGGTGCAGCGGACTTTTATAATGTGAGTCCTAGGTTCGGAGATACGGACTAATAATCCGTGTGGCGCGCGTACTGTTAGAGGGACAAACAGCATTTTTTATACTTAAGCCCACTACCACATGGGCAAGGGTCGTTTCTCCCAACTTTATTCTTATCTCGCTTTATAGAACCAGGGCTGGCGGTGGGCTTATGCTTGTTATTGAGATTCAAACCAAACCTCAAAGAAGCATCCCTCGGTTCAATGCAAATCCCAAACCAAACACTGGCTTCCTGTTTACGTTTTCTGTATTCACAATGTGCTTGCAACTTTGGTCCGGCAATAGCAATCGGAGCATCATTACAATGGATGGTAAGCCCAGCACCTGCATTGCCTACCATAATCGTAATATCATGACTCTTTCGATCTTGTTGAGCCCTAATTAATATCGTCTCTATTCCACTATTAATTGTGTCGATAGTCTTTCCATTAAGAGTTAGTAAAAAAAAGCCTAGGTCAATTGTCCCATCATCAGGCCTTGCCTCTATCTCTTCAATAAGACGTCCGAACGGTGTTCCTTGATGAAGTGTTAATAAACCTTCGGGGCTACGCTTTCCTGGGACTCCATCTCGTCGAACTACCATCGCCACATCTAGATCTGCGGTTATATCATCATGTAAATATATCCGATCGACATCATCGTCAAACCACAGATTATTTTTTATATGGTGCGACAGAATCGTTAATTCATGAGAAACCATCAGCTTATCTGAATAGACTACCCGTCGATTCACATAGCTTAAAAACAGAAGCGGTGAAGTTAACATTTCTGCCATAACGTCGAGAGTAAAAACATCTAGGATAAATGGAGGAAAGATTGTTTGGGATACTTTATACCTGAGAAACTGCCTTGCTTGAAAGCTTAATGCTGGATAGTGGTCAGAAACCACACAAAAGATATATATCTCTTTAAACTCTTGCTTAATTATGATCTCTTTGCCGGCATCATCGACAAGCTTCGCAACGCCAAGCAACCTGGCACACTCATATCCCTGATTATATGAGTCTTGGATGGCTTTTTTGAAGTCGTCCTGTATTTGATTGTCATTACCCTTTCTCGATTCAATCGTGAGTCGCTTCGATTTTGCCTGCAGGATGATGGCTCGCCCTCCAAAAACGACCAAAACATCAATCTCTCCAGCCTTCTTACCCTTAGACATCAAGACATCAACGTTTGCATAGACATGATCTTTACCAAACACTGCCTCAAGCCTCTCCATTGAAAACTCTTCGGTGAACTTGCCTCTGTGTTGCATTGCATCAGGCAAATACTTTTTGTCATCATGCATCCAAAAGAATGGTGATTCATAGAGAGCTTCAACCAGACTGTATTGCTGGAACAGGATGAATTTATCATTATCTATAGGTATAAGTGGCGTGGCATTTGTGGCATTAAAGTCATGCAGTGCGCAGAAGTTTTCATTTTTTTCATCGATTGGAAGTACAAATGCGGATAAAACTTGTTCGACTTCACCCCTATTATGGGCAGAACGTTCTACAATCTCATTAACGGCAAACGCATGTGCCATAAGAACAGAACACTCCCCATAAAAAGATTGAATCATTTTTTCGTTTTGGATTTCTGTAATTGTGAATACGATGTCTCGTGCCGATTGGATTGAAAAGCCCTTGTTTAATTCTAGCCAAGCATCATCTGATGCATATTTTTTCGGAGCGAAGTCACGATACTGAAAAGCATAGGCTGATTCACCACCATAAAAAATTACTTCGCGTAGCACATCACCTTTACTGAATGGGTCAAACTCTTCTTCTGAAAGTTTCTCTGGAGTAATGCTAGAAAACATTATCCCTGACAAAGCATGATGTATCTCCTCGAGTAATGCGTCGGTTTTCTTAATGTACCATGTTAAAATCCACCATTTAGGTATCGTGTAATCAATATCTTCTTTTATCATTAGACCAATAAGTGTCGATATCTCAGTTCTCACTAAGCGTTCCATAGAGAAAAGATGCCGCATATCTTTGGCAGTCATCTCTTCTTTATATGCAATCATGTTGTCACGAAATGCTAAGTGTGCAATCGCATGGATATAACCGGGAGATATACAAAGCATGGACAACTCAGAAAAGATTTCTTGTTCATCTCTTTTTTCTCTACGCCCGTTCCAAGATAACCAAAGTGAAATCAACTTACCCAAAAGTAGAGCCATCCAAGTTGGTTTATACTTTCCATTCATAATCCTGACTATAACACAGTGAGCAGATGATCGGTTTTTATCGTAACCACTTATCAACCTAATGGTGATTGTATATCGAAAAATAAATGATAATTCACCCTGACCATATCTTGTCCACGGACAAATCCGGTATGACATGTTTTCAACGTATTCAGAGCCGATAAGGAAATCGTTGATTTTCGGAAAGTGTTGCAATAACTTGCGCCGCGTTGGTGAGGCGGATTCTTTTAATCCGTGGGTCCTTGGTTCGAGTCCAAGTGGGCGCACCATGTTAGATAGATCTGAACAGGTAGATATCTCTACCTGTCCGGTCTGCCAAGGTTGACGCGGCAGGTTATGCACATATGCTTCGCCGCGTCCGTTTAAGGTCCCCATCGTCTAGTGGCCTAGGACACCGCCCTTTCACGGCGGTAACAGGGGTTCGACTCCCCTTGGGGACGCCATATCAAAGCCTTCACATCCGTGGAGGCTTTTTTATTACGCTTCCGCAATTTACTCTGGAAGCTTTGAGTAGATGCCCCACTGGCGGTGAAGCCACTTATGCAGCTCCATCACCATTAGCATGCTCAGCGCAATGGTTAGCAGATCAAACCAGTGATCCAGTGAAACCGGATGGATATGCAGTATCTCTCCCAACGCAGGCCAGTACATGGCTCCGATATGTACCAGTTGAGCCGTCAATGTGCCGAAGAGCAGCAGCCGGTTTCTTAACGGGTTGTGCAAAAAGGCCGAACGGCCCTCAGACCTGCAGTTGAAGACATGCACATTTTCAAACAGCACCATCAACAGCAGTGTGCTGTTTCTGGCCGTCTCAAGCTCCATGCCAAGCGAGAAAAGATACTGGAAGGTCAGAAAGGCCAGCGCCCCCATCACGGCAGCAGAGATCAGTGTGCGTTCGATCATGATACGATTGAAAATCGGCTCGTTGGGATCTCTCGGCGGCTGTTTCATCTCGTTGCCCTCGCCAGGCTCAAATGCCAGCGCAACATCCTGAATACCATTGGTCACAAGGTTAAGCCAGAGCAGCTGGACCGCAGTCAGGGGAAGCGGTAGCCCGGCAAGCAGGCTGAGAAAAAAGAGTACCAGTTCAGCAGCACCGGTGGAGATCAGCAGAAATATCACTTTACGGATATTTCTGTAGACGATCCTTCCCTCCTCCACGCCGGCAACAATGGAGGCAAAGTTATCATCGGTGATCACCAGGTCCGAACACTCCTTGGCCACATCGGTTCCCCGTCTGCCCATGGCTACGCCGACATGAGCGGCTGTCAGCGATGGCGCATCATTGGCACCATCACCGGTGACAGCGACAAAGTGCCCTGCCCGCTGCAGGGAGCGGACAATTTCAGCTTTCTGGCCCGGTTCAACACGGGCAAAGACGTTGGAATTGGCAACCAGCTCATCGAAGGCACGCTTATCATCACCCTCCAACGCCTTGAGATCATGGCCGGTTACAACCTGATCGACAGTTTCAGCCAGGCCGATCTCTCTGGCGATCACAAAGGCGGTGGATGGGTGGTCACCCGTGATCATACAGGTACGAATACCTGCCTGCTGACAGGCAAACACAGCTGCCTGGGACTCCATACGCAACGGATCAATCATTGCAACAACTCCCAGCAGCGTCAGTCCTTTCAGGTGATCGTGCCCGATCTCATCCGGAGGCACTCCCGGCAAAACAGCGTGGGCCAGTGCAAGCGTTCGGTAACCCTGCTCCGCCAGCTTCTCCATATCGCTCATGGCCATCTCAATGTCCAGCGGCCTGGAACCTCCGGGAAGTGCTGCCTCGGAACACATTGGAAGAAGTTGTTCAAGTGCGCCTTTAACGAAAAGGTGTGCCGTTGTACCATCACCATGAAGTGATGCAGCAAACCCCCTCTCGGATTCATAGGGAATCCGGGCAAGCAGTGGATGGCTGTTCTGTGTGGGAGCCTGAATCACACCCATTTTATGCGCCATAATCAACAGGGCAACATCGACGGCATCACCATGTGTAACCCACCCACCATCGCGTTTGGAGAGTGCAGCTTCGTTACAAAGCACTGCCGTCTGGCATACTTTCTCCAGAAGCAGCTCCTCTTCAGCACTCAATGAGCCGGTAGAAGAGATGGCGCCACCTTCGGGAAGGTCACCCTCCCCTGTAATCTCCCATTCGCCACACCCCGGAACCACCACCTTGCGCACTGTGAGTTGATTGAGAGTCAGCGTGCCCGTCTTGTCCGAAGCAATCACCGTACAGGAGCCCAGCGACTCCACGGCAACCAGTCGCCTGATGATCACGTTTCTGCGTGACATACGATTCATACCAATGGCCAGCGCAACGGTAAGTGCGACCGGCAACCCCTCCGGAATAGCTGAAACAGCCAGCGCGACAGAGACCATGAAGATTTCATGCCAGCCTGTTCCGTTATAAAACTCTATGGACGCCAGAATCAGCACCACGGCTCCCAGAGCTGTTGCAATGCCGACCGTAAACTTCTCCATACGTTGCACCAGAGGAGCCTGCACCTCTTCACTGCTAACAAGCGCCTGGGCCAGGTGGCCGATCTCGGTCTGAGGCCCCGTAGCTGTGACCACGCCATGCCCGCGCCCTCGAGCAACAATGGTTCCTGAGAAGAGCATGTTGATGCGATCTGCCATCGGTGTTTCCGGATCAAGAACAGTGTCGCTGACTTTATTCACTGCCTCCGACTCACCCGTCAAAAGTGATTCGTCCACCTCAAGGCCGAAGCAATGAATCAACCGCACATCGGCCGGCACCTTGCCACCGCTCTCCAGCAGCACGACATCACCGGAAACAAGCTCATCAGCCCCAATTTCGAACGTATCTCCACCACGCATCACGACCGCATGGTCCGAAACCATATTTCTCAGAGCCTCGGCACTCTTCTGTGCGTGAAACTCCTGAATCACGCCGATCACTGCATTGATGACCAGTACAGCGAAAATAAAGCCCGCATCGGCAAATTCCTCAAGCAGAAGTGAGATTACGGCAGCCACCAGCAGCACATAGATGAGCGGGCTCATAAATTGCCTCAGAATAAGCTGCAACAGTGTTGTTCCGGCAGGCTCAGGCAAGGCATTGGGGCCGTACCTCTCCAGCCTCAGTGCTGCCTCTGACTGCCCGAGGCCGTTATAAGAACTGCCATATCTGTCCAGGACATCTTTGACAGAGTGAGCATAAGGCAGCACCTGCTCAGGAGTGATATTACTGTCGATCTCTTTACCCACGGCTCACCCTCATATACCCCCGGATTAACATTTCAGCCTGATACCCCCATCAGAGTCCGGTTGATGGCTGAACTGTCATATTTCTCTGTTCAGAAGTTATCTCCGGCACCTTGATATGCCCGTCAGCTCATGCAGATCAATGGCAATCCTGTGCTTTTCATTCATACCCCCACTCTAGCATAAAGCGAATAAAACATTCTCTCCGAAAACTGTTCAGAAGAGGTGGAGAATTTTCTCCGATTTCGCTATATTCCGCCGCCGCCGACATTGACGCAGGATCGATGTGGCATTGAATTCAGGGGCTCAGCGCCGCCATACATATAGAGATGTATCGCGCCAACCCCACGATAATAAAAGATTTCTGAGGTAAAATATGAACCAGCCGTCACTGCCGTTGTCAGCGCCAAAGAAGCAGGGTCTGTATGACCCGGCCAGGGAACACGACGCATGTGGTGTTGGTTTTGTTGCCCATATCAAAAACCGGAAGAGTCATGAAATTGTAGAAAAGGGTCTTGAGATCCTTCTTCGCCTGACCCACCGGGGTGCTGCCGGTGCCGACCCGCGTGAAGGCGATGGTGCGGGTATTCTGATCCAGATTCCGGATGCATTTTTCCAGGCCATTGCCCCCGAAATTAACATCACCCTTCCGGAAGAGGGCGAATACGGCGTCGGCATGGTCTTCCTGCCCAAAAACAAAACCCACCCTAAGGCATGCGAAGACATTGTTGAGGAGGCCATTGTCGAAGAGGGGCAGACACTCCTTGGCTGGCGTGATGTTCCGGTTGATGCGGTGCGTGCTGACCTGCCGGAGAGCGTCACGCTCTGCGAACCTGTGATTCGTCAGGTATTTATCGGCAGAGGTGGCAGTTGTGCCGATCAGGATGCCTTTGAGCGCAAGCTTTTTGTCATTCGCCGTGTTGCCGGTAACCGCGTCAATGACCTTGCATTCAACGATGAAGCCAAATTTTATTTTGCATCAATGTCAAGCCGTACCATTGTCTATAAAGGCATGTTCCTGTCGCATCAGGTCGGTGCCTATTATGAAGATCTGCGTGATGCACGTATGACCTCGGCTCTGGCACTGGTGCACCAGCGCTTCTCCACCAACACCTTCCCTGCATGGGAGCTGGCTCACCCGTTCCGTATGGTTGCGCACAATGGTGAAATCAACACTGTACGCGGCAATATCAACTGGATGAATGCCCGCCGCCACTCGATGAAGTCTGAACTGATGGGTGACGATCTGGCCAAGCTGTGGCCGATCAGCAGTGAAGGGCTCTCCGATACCGCATGCTTCGACAATGCGATCGAACTGCTGACTATGGGCGGCTACTCGCTGGCGCACGCCGCCATGCTGCTGATCCCTGAAGCGTGGGTAGGCAACAAGCTGATGG
>JAIPJD010000073.1 GCA_021734365.1 Mariprofundaceae bacterium
AGTTGTCTCCTGTTGAAATTAATATAGACCCATCCATATTTTTGAAGCATGGCAGACTTGCACAAGATAATGCGGTTGGCAATAAGGCCCAAAATGTAATCCGGCCTGTTTCTACACCTCATGAAAGGCATGTGTAATGGGGTAGCGCCTGTCCCGGCCGAATGCACGACGGGTGATCTTGACGCCCGGAGGCGACTGGCGGCGTTTGTATTCAGCCAGATGCAGCATACCGACCACCCGCTTGACCTCGTCCCGGTCAAACCCCTGTGATGCAATCTCATCAAGGGAAAGCCGATCTTCAATGCTGCCCCTTAAAATGGCATCAAGTACGGCATAGTCCGGCAGCGAATCTGAATCTTTCTGATCGGGTCGAAGCTCGGCAGAGGGAGGTTTATCAATGCTGT
Source organism: Mariprofundaceae bacterium (assembly GCA_021734365.1). Classification (GTDB taxonomy): domain Bacteria; phylum Pseudomonadota; class Zetaproteobacteria; order Mariprofundales; family Mariprofundaceae; genus WSZY01. The sequence continues at coordinate 405 of JAIPJD010000073.1, forward strand.
TTTGCGGAATAATTTCCGATTCCCTGTTTATATAATCAGCAAGCGCAAACACATCGGTTTTATAAACATCCTTGAGCACAGCAAAGCCGCCTGCCATGTCCCCGTAGAGTGTGGCATAACCGACTGCCATCTCCGATTTGTTGCCGGTAGTCAGCAGCATGCGGCCGGTTTTATTTGAGACTGCCATCAACAGCACGCCACGAATCCGGGCCTGGATATTCTCTTCGGTGACGTCCGGATCAGCCATATCCCACGCAGAGAATGCTTCCGCAAGCTCAGCTTCCACCGCATCAACCGGTGAAGTAATCGGGAATGTTACCGATTCGATACCCAGACTCGAAACCAGGGCCCTGGCGTCTGTGATCGAATGTTCACTGGATACCCTGGAAGGCAACAGCACACCCAGCACATTCGCAGCCCCCAGTGCCTCTACAGCAATGGCAGCTGTCACTGCCGAATCAATGCCACCGGAGAGGCCGATCACCACCCGCTGGCAACCATTTCTGCGTACATAATCACGCACGCCCAGCACCAGCGCATCATGGATCTGTGCAACCATTGATGGCACAGGCACCACCGACGATTGCCCCACCTGCTCCAGATCAATAACCGGCAGCGCTGCTTTAAAAAGAGGTGCCCGAACCAGCAGTTCTCCCGAAGCATCAACCGCGTGAGAACCGCCATCAAACACAACCTCATCCTGGCCACCCACCGGATTCACATAGACCACCGGGGCGGCAAACTGCCTTGCCCGGCGGCTCATCAGGGTCTCCCGTTCTATCTGCTTGTCGATATGAAAAGGTGATGCGTTGAGATTCAGCCACGCATCAACAGGCAGTCCTGCCTGCCTCTCTGCCACCACGTCACTCCAGATATCTTCACAAATGCCAATACCAACCTTCCAGCCATCAATATCGAAAACAACGTTCTCACCACTACCGGGGATAAAATAACGCAGCTCATCAAAAACTCCGTAGTTGGGCAGGCACTGTTTATCATAGATGCCAACCACTTCCCCCCTCCTTGCAATGAATACGCTGTTCATCAAGCCGTTATTATTGCCATCCGCTACGCGCCGGGGTGCGCCGAAGACAACCGCACAATCACCACTGGCGGCGACAATCTCATCAACAGCATATTCAACCGCTTCCATAAAAGAGGGCCTGAGCAGCAGGTCTTCCGGTGGATACCCGGTGACGGCAAGTTCAGGAAAGGCGATCAGATCACATGACACATCTTCGGCCTGACTCGCCGCATCAATGATCAGGCCGACATTACCGGTGATGTCGCCCACCTCCGGGGCAATCTGCGCCAGCATAATTTTCATGGCATATCCCTGCTCATTTTCTGAATAAACATGGCATCTCCATAGGAGTAGAAACGGTACTTTTGTGCCATGGCATGCTCATAGGCAGCCATCATACGTTTTCGACCGGCCAATGCACACACCAGCATCAGCAGTGTTGATTTCGGAAGGTGGAAGTTGGTTAACAGCGCATCCGTTATTTTAAACTCATACCCCGGATAGATAAAGATATCGGTACGCCCCGCACCGGCTCTCACACCACTGCCATCGAAGGCAGCTTCCAGCGTTCGTAGCGATGTCGTTCCGACAGCTACCACCCGTCTTCCCTCACGCCTGGCCATGTTGATCTGTTCAGCCGCGGCAGCGGAAATATAGTATGCCTCTTCATGCATCACATGCTCATGAACACTCTCCACCTGCACCGGCTGAAAAGTTCCCGGGCCGACATGCAGCGTGACATGCACAAAGGTGGCACCCGCCTCCTGCATCTTTTTCATCAGCGACTCAGTCAGATGCAGGCCTGCAGTCGGTGCTGCTACCGCCCCCGGCCGGCTGGCAAAAACAGTCTGGTAACGCTCTTTGTCCATCTCCGTGTCCAGCCTGTCAATATAAGGGGGAAGCGGCATATGTCCGTTTGTTTCAATCGCCTGCACAACGTTTTCAGCCATCAGCCGGACACGCACCTTTTTGCCACCACGCTGAAGAATTTCCGCGCTGAAATCATCAGCAATCGTGATGATCTCACCCGGTTTAAGTGGCTTGTTTGCCTTTCCCCAGGCGATCCATTCATTGCTCTCACTGCCTGAATCCGTTACCGGCTCAAGCAGCAACAACTCTACCTTGCCGCCACTCGGCTTTCTGCCGAGCAGCCGTGCGGGAATCACACGGGTATCATTAAGAATCCACACATCACCGGGCTGCACCAGTTGTGGCAGATCAGCTATACGCCGGTCCACAAACGGACAGGGCTGAACATCAAGCAATCGCGATGCATCCCGTGCCGGCAGAGGATGGTCGGCAATAAGACACCCTGGCAGGTCATAATCAAAATCAGAAAGTTGCATGGATAAAATCTATAAAAACAACAGCAATTATGGTTTTTCCAAAACCTGGTACAGGGCCTTTTTCAAATCTTTAGCCCTGAACGGTTTGGCAACAAACATATCCGGCTGGCTCTCTTCAGCAAGGCTTTCCAGCTCCACCTCGCTGTATCCGGACACCAGAATAACGGGTATCCGGGGGTTGGCTTCACGCATCTTTTTCATCGCATCCACACCACCCAGCTTCGGCATGGTTATATCCAGCAGTACGGCAACAATATCTTTCTGGTGTTTGCAAAACATATCCACGCCTTCAAGACCATCGCCTGCCTCTAAAACATCAAAATGAAAATGCTTCAGGAAGAGTGCTGCTACCTTGCGCACCGCCGGGTCATCATCAACAATCAGAACCGTTCCATCGCCTTGCCAGCCATCCATTTCGGATGTCTGGATCACTTTTTTCCTGTAATCCTGATGGGCGCGGGGGAGTAAAACCCTGAATTTACTGCCTCTTCCGGCTTTACTGATAACCTCTACCACACCCTTATGCCCATGGATGATGCCGAGCACAGCAGACAATCCAAGGCCCGATCCACTCTCTTTTCTGGTAAAGAACGGATCAAAAATTTTTCTCATTGTCTGCCTGGTCATGCCGCATCCCGTGTCCGCTATGGTAACGAATACGTATTTGCCTTCGGGAAGGTCGGCGCCGTTGTATTGTTTGTCCAGGAATTCCCTGCCTGCATACATGATTCCGGTACGCATCCTGATACTTCCAATATCAGAACCAATTGCTTCAGCAGCATTAATAATAAAATTGAGAATCACCTGCTGAATCTGCGCCTTATCCGCCTCGATGGAGAGTGACTGCTCATCAAGCCTGAACTGCAGATCGATATTCTGGTCAAGAGATGCCTTGAGCAAACTGCCCATGTCCCGCACAAGCCCGTTAAGTTCCAGTATATCCTTGCTGTGCGGGCTTTTTCCGGCATAGGCAAGCATCTGTTTACACAGTTGCGCAGCCTGTTCACACGTCTCCTCAATATTATCAAAATGCTTGTTGGCTCGCGATGGCTCTTCCACCTCCCTCCGGGCCAGTTCAGCATTACCCATGATAGCTGCCAGAAGATTATTGAAATCGTGTGCAATACCTCCGGCGAGCACGCCAAGTGATTCCAGACGCTGGGAATGCTCCAGCTGGTTCTGCAATAACAGGTTTTTCTCCTCATACCTTCTGTTCTCGGAGATGTCGCGACAGGATATGAGAAAGGATGGCTCGCCACCGAATATCACGGGGCTGCTCTGAACTTCAGCAATAAATATTTCACCGTTTTTGCGTATCAGTTTTTCCTCCACCACAGGCGCGCCTATGCCCTCTTCCATCTGGGCCTGCATCCGCTCAATAGCCATGGAGTGATAGTCGGGGTGAATACAGTCCAGAACCGGTGTTCCCAGAATCTCTTCGGCACTCCCGGCAGCCAATAGCTTCACGGCAGAAGGATTCATATAAACCCATTTCCCATCACGATGAACACCCATGGGATTGGGTGAATTTTCAAGCAGCACCCGGTGATTGGCTTCACTTTCAGCCAACAGCGCTGCTTCCTGCCCTAACCGCTCTTTCGCCTCATGCAACAGAGCCTCACTCTGCTCCTTCAAGGTCGTTATGAAATAGGCCACCAGGGAAAAGGCCAGGTACACCACCCCCAGATACGCCATGTCCCGCCATATAAATTTCAGATAACCGTCTTCCGGCCATCCTGTAGCCCAGAAGGAAACAATGGCAAGTGCATAAACGGCCGCCCAGCCAAGACCTGCACGAGCCCCGATCGCGAAGCATACAACAAAAGGAAACACCAGAACCCACACATACCCCAGGCCACTGGACCCTCCATGAAAAAACATGAAAAAGAACAGAATGGCAGCATGTACAGTAATAATAGTCCTTAGCCAGAGAAGGGAGGCCCCATGGTATGACCACCAGAATGCAAGGCCGACCGTGAACACCATCACCAGTTCACTCCAGCCAAGGGTATAATAACCGCAGCTCAGATTTACCGCACTGAACCCAGTGAGAAAGGCCATGCTGACTATCAGGCAATAACGGAGAACTTTTGCCTGCACCTGCAGGGTTTGATCACTCATGAGTGCCGAACCTTCAGCAGATACCGAACTATTTTTATCGGACATTCGACGCGCCCTCAAGAACGCTTAGCGAATCGTTTCTACGCCAGAAGATGTCCCCATCAGTACAACATCAGCGCCCTGATGCGAAAAGATGCCATTGGTCACCACGCCCGGAACTGAGTTCAGATGGTCTTCCATTCCACGCGGGTCGGTGATTGTTAATCCGTAAATATCAATAATGATATTGCCATTATCGGTGGCAAACCCTTCACGGAGCTTCGGCTCGCCGCCCAGCTTCTCAGCCACGCCGGCAACCAGCTCCCGCGCCATTGGAATCACTTCAACAGGTAGCGGAAACAGGCCAAGTGCATCCACTCTCTTGGTCTCATCAACGATACAGACAAACTTGTCCGATGCTGCTGCAACAATCTTTTCACGGGTCAGCGCACCGCCACCACCCTTGGTCAGGTTCTTCCCTGCATCAAACTCATCCGCACCATCAATATAGACGGAGAGCGAATCGACCCGGGTCAGTGCCTCATTAAGATCCAGCACCGGAATGCCGTGGCCGGCGAGGCGCTCAGCAGTCGCTTCCGAGCTTGCCACTGCGCCTTTGATTCTATCTTTCATCGTTGCCAGTGCATCAATAAACATGTTGGCAGTTGATCCGGTGCCGACACCAACAATGCTATCCTCAACCACGTAGGAAAGTGCTGCTTCAGCCACTCTCTTCTTCATTTCATCCTGTGTCATGCATCCCTCCTGATTTGTGTCGAAAGGTGAAAATACCAAAGCAGAGCCTAACGGATAACAGGGCCCTTTCCAGTAAAATTCACAACAGTTGGAGGAGTTAAGTTGACTGCGTTAGGATCACGCCATGCTTACAGCCCGGATCGACATTATCATTACCGCACTCTTCTTCACCGGTCTGGCCCAGCTTGCCTGGTTTTCGGTTATGCTGCTGCGTCGGAATGTCCCGCCGGCCGCACTCTCTGCCTCACTACCGCCGATGATCTCAATCTGGGTTCTGCTCTGGCCGCTTTATGAGCACCCGCTCTGGATCTGGGCCGGCATCATACTGCTTGCTCTCCCTCTCATACCGGTATTCACTGCCGGCACTCCCTTCCTGCAACATCTACGGATTGCATGGTCGGGTGTGTTTCATGAAGAGGAACCTCCCCGAATGTGGCCACTGCTGTCCCTTATTGCCGCTCTTGCCGTTGCTGCAGGTTTTTTCCAGCGCCTGCCCGAATTCGGCCTCGGTATCGGCCTCACCATATGCCTGGCTTTCCCTGTTGCTGACCTGCTGGACAGAAGCGGACATGTTCAGCTCGGCTTTCCACAGCATCCTGAGCAGACACTGGTCGGCCATATCGGCCTGCTCATCTCCACCACTCTGCTGTGCGGCTGGTCGATCCACCTCTATCACGGTGTCGAGTGGCAACGCCTCTTCATTGCCATGCTGCTGGTTGGCATCAGTGCCTCTCTAAGCAGAGCTTTTCTCCCGACCCGTATCATGCCGCCGCTGGCCACACTCGCTATGGGTGTGACACTGTGGCTACTATAGTGTCCGGACAGGATTGAATGTATGAGCGCAACTGACATCGACAGACTGATTGAGATGGCACTGAATGAGGATGCTGTAACGAATGATCTTACCTGCGTTGCCACCATTACAGCCGGACAACCGGGAGTGGCGCGCATCACCGCCAAGGCAGAGGGTCGGCTCTCCGGTGTTTTGCCGGCCGGAGCAGTGTTTGAGCGGGTTGATGCAGCCATTAAACAGAGCTGGCTGATTGCTGATGGTGATCATGTTAAAGCAGGGACTCTGCTATGTGAGCTTAAGGGCCCGGTGCACTCGCTGCTTGCAGCTGAGCGAACGGCCCTTAATTTCCTCCAGCATCTCTCCGGCATCGCCACTGTAACTGCAAGCTATGTCGAAGCGCTCGCAGGCACCAATTGCCGGATCGTTGACACCCGCAAAACCACACCCGGCATGCGAAAGCTTGAGAAGGCTGCAGTCGTTCATGGTGGTGGAGGTAATCATCGCATGGATCTTCAATCCGGCATGCTGATCAAGGAGAATCATATCGAAGCATGCGGTTCAATCACCGAGGCGGTCGGCAGATGTTATGCCCAGAGTGATGAAATCTGGGTCGAAGTGGAGTGTGAAACCCTGGAGCAGGTGGAGGAGGCAATCTACGCCTGCCCCGATATCATTCTGCTGGACAACATGACACCGGACGATGTTGCCCGGGCACGTGAAATAACGCCCGGATCGATCCTGCTGGAGGCATCCGGTAATATTACACTGGAGAATGTCCGGGCCTATGCAGAGACGGGTGTCGACCGTATTGCCATCGGTGCCATCACCCACTCGGCTCCCATACTGGATCTCTCCATGCTCATCATCCCGGAAAAAATGGACACAGCATGAACCCGATGAACCCAAACCGGGATGCTATTCTGGCTCGCCTTGCCGGTAGCAGTTTACCGGTCTCAGGTGATGTGCTGGCACATGAACTGGGACTGAGCCGGGCAGGTATCTGGAAACATATCCAGAGCATGCGCAAACAGGGCATCAGGATTGAGTCTTACACCGGCCGCGGCTATCAACTCAAATCCGATGTTCTAAGCCCCGCCATGCTACAGGATCAACTGGGAGAGACCCTGATCGGCTCTGAATGCATGGTGTTTGACGAGATCGACTCCACCAACCGGGAGGCGATGCGGCAGGCGGAAGCAGGCGCAGATGAAGGGCTGGTCATCATTGCCAACCGGCAGACATCAGGGCGCGGGCGTCTGGGAAGATCCTGGTATACGGCGGAGCATGACTCGCTTGCCCTCTCGATTCTGCTTCGCCCTGACATTGGGCCGGAGAAAGTGGCACAACTGTCACTGTTGACGGCAGTTGCATTGTTCAGGGCCCTGTCGGAGTTTGTGCCCGGCCTCGGCATCAAGTGGCCCAATGATATTATGTACAACGGAGCAAAAATTGCAGGCATCCTGACCGAGATGCGTGGTGAGCCCGGGCAGGTGCATGCCGTCGTGATCGGTATCGGCATTAATGTCCGCAGACCCGCAGGCGGCTGGCCGGAAGAGATCACCCGGAAGGTGAGCGACCTCTCAACAGCAAGTGGAAGAGATCTGAGCCGGCTGGATACGGCACTGGCCATCATCAGGGCGATGGAGAGAGGTTATCGTGAATATTCAACCAGTGGCTTTGCTCCCATCCGTGAGGCATGGTGGCGGGCACATGCTGCCAGTGGCCAGAGAGTCAGGGCCCACGGCAGTAACGGGTATGTTGAGGGCATTGCCGAGGCACTGGATAATGATGGTGCCCTGCTGTTACGTACAGGCGGGAAATTGCAGCGTTTTATCGCGGGTGATATTGAATTGATGGATGTGAATTAATGGACAGAAACAGATGAAACGTTTTCTTGTAGTTGATATCGGCAACACGCAGATGGTCTTCGGGCTCTTTGAAGGTGAAAAGCTGTGTTCCCACTGGCGGCTCTCCAGCACGCACAGCCTCACCTCCGATGAGCTGGCCTGGCAATTGCACGGCATGTTTGAACAGTTTGGCCATGCGCCAAAAAATATCGATGGTATCATGGCTGCCAGCGTCGTCCCTCATCTTGACAGCACGTTGAGTGAGGCGTGTGAACGTATCTGTGGCATTCCGGCCATCTTTGCCGGCAGTCCGGATGTCAAAACCGGCATGGCGATCAACTACAAAAATCCGTATGAAGTCGGTGCCGACCGTATTGCCAATGCCATTGCCGCAAGAGAGGCGTTTGGTGCACCGGTGATTGTGCTCGATTGCGGCACTGCCACCACTTTCGATATCGTCTCATCACAGGGCCACTACGCCGGCGGCCTGATTATTCCCGGCATGGAGATATCACTCGCGGCACTCTGCCAGCGTGCCGCCAGGCTTCCGGAAATCTCCATCACCCGTACCGAAACACTGATTGGCCGTGATACCGTCACCAGCATGCAGGCGGGCAGCTACTGGGCAACTGTTGATGCAATCAGGGGAGTGATTGGCAGGCTGCATGCTATTGATGAGTATGCATCGGCTCCCGTCATCGCAACCGGTGGCCTCTCGGAAAAGCTGTTGCAGGACATTCCGGAAATTACCGCCCACCGGGCGTATCTGACACTTGATGGTCTGCACCTGTTGGCCAGACAGCACTTTAATTAGTGTGAACAGGCCCTGATGAAACAGATGCTGGTTTCCGTAGCCCTTCTGCTGGCTACATGGCTGGCATGGCAGGCGTGGCAGCCCCGGTGGTCAGCCAGCCCGGATTAACGGTTCGCTCTGCACTGCCC